>CALMWD010000111.1 GCA_937873105.1 uncultured Rhodanobacteraceae bacterium | reverse complement strand
GGCGATACCGCTGACACGGCTCGGGCACTGCAACGACTGATCCCGCCAGATCGGCGCGCCTGCGCGGCGGGCGCGCCGACTACAATGCGGCCATGCACATCGGTCCGCATGCCATCGTCCCGAACCTGATCCTCGCGCCCATGGCGGGCGTGACCGACAAGCCGTTCCGCCAGCTCTGCAAGCAATTGGGTGCGGGACTCGCGGTCTCGGAGATGACGATTTCCGATCCGAAGCTGTGGCAGACGCGCAAGTCGCGGCTGCGCATGGACCACGACGGCGAACCGGCGCCGATCGCGGTGCAGATCGCCGGCTACGATCCGCAGATGCTGGCCGAGGCGGCGCGCTACAACGTCGACCACGGCGCCGAGATCGTCGACATCAACATGGGTTGCCCGGCCAAGAAGGTCTGCAACGTCTGGTCGGGTTCGGCCCTGCTGCAGGACGAGGCCCTGGTCGCGCGCATCTGCGAGGCCGTGGCCCGTGCAGTCGACGTGCCGGTCACGCTCAAGATCCGCACCGGCTGGAACCGCGCCCACCGCAACGGCGTGAGCGTCGCGAAGATCGCCGAAGCCTCGGGCATCGCCGCGCTCGCCGTGCATGGACGCACCCGCGAAGACCTGTACCAGGGCGAGGCGGAATACGACACCATCCGCGCGATCAAGCAATCGGTGTCGATCCCGGTCTCCGCGAACGGCGACATCGATTCGCCCGAAAAGGCCAGGGCCGTGCTCGACTACACCGGCTGCGACGCGCTGCTGATCGGCCGCGCCGCCCAGGGCCGGCCCTGGATCTTCCGCGAGATCGCGCACTACCTGGCCACCGGCGAACGCCTGCCCGAGCCCGCGCCGAACGAGGTGCGCGACCTGTTGCTCGGTCATCTCGACGCGCTGCATGCGTTCTACGGCGAAGTCCAGGGCGTGCGCATCGCGCGCAAGCACCTCGGCTGGTACGCGAAGGACCGCGCCGAGAACGAGGCGTTCCGGCACGTCGTCGTGCGCGCCGAGACGGCGGCGGAACAACGACGATTGACGATCGACTATTTCGATCGGCTGGCGGAATCGTCCTGGCGCTCGGCGGCCTGAGGTTCCCCGGTCCGGCGTCGGGCCGCCTCGGCCTTGCCTTCCTCGACCACGACATTCAGCGGATCGAAGGCCTGGAGGACCGACGCGCGCACGCGCGCCAGCGCGTCCGGTTCGAGCCGCGGGCTCGGCAGGCGCTCGGCAGGATGCACCGTGGTCCAACGCCCGGCGAGGTCGCGCGCAACCACGAACGAAAAGATGTAGTCGGGCGCCATGCCCATGCGCAGGTCGGTCAACACGGCGCTGGTCGCGCGCTGCTCGATGGCCATGAAGCCCTGCGTGAACCAGTGCATGCGGCGCACGCTGTCGAGGCGTTCGAAGCGCTTCGCGAACGCGGGGTCGTGGGCATGGAAGCGGAGCGTGATCGGACGCTCCGGATAGAGCGCGCTGGCAAAGCCTTCGAAGTAGCCGTCGTGCTGCATCACGACCACGCGCCAGCCGAGGGAATTGAAGGGCGTCGGCACGGTCAGCAGGGGCGACCGGTCCAGCCCGATGCGCGCGAGCATCGGCCGCAGCGCCGATTCGACGCGATGTTTCGCCACCCAGCCCCAGCCGAGGTAGGCGCTGGACAACAGCAGGCCGACGATCAGCACGCGCTGCGCCGCAACCCGTTCGCGCCATCGCCAGGCCAGAACGACGGCCACGAGCAAGGGAAGGGTGTAGAGCGGATCGATGATGAACACCGTCGACCACATCACCGGCGGCGTCGCCAGCGGCCAGAACAGCTGCGTGCCGTAGACCGTATGCGCGTCGAGCAGCGGATGGGTGAACAGAGCCAGCTGGAACGCGGCCAGCCATCGCCATCGATCCGGCCCCTGACAGTGCCAGCGTCGCTGCCCCAAGGCCCACAACAGCGTCGCCAGCAGCGGCAACACGAACAACGAGTGCGTCAGGGTCCGGTGCCAGGTCACGAACTTCACCGGGTCGCTGACCGCAAGCAGAGGCAACACGTCGAGATCGGGCAAGGTTCCGAGCGCCGCACCGACGAGCAGCGCCCGCCGCCGCTCGTCCGCGGGCGCCAACGCTGCCGCGCAGGCGGCACCGAGCACGATCTGCGACAGGGAATCCATGCGCGCTATTCGCCCTCGACGCCCGCGAGGTCGAGCACGTGCTGCGGCACGGCGGGTTCGCCCTCGTAGAACGCCTTCGGTTTCTTTTCGGTGATCGCCCAGCGGTGCAGCCAGGAAATGCCGGCGCGGCCACGGTAGGCGTCGGCGTGTCGATAGGCCGGATCGGCGAGCGCAGTGTCGAGGTCGACGAAGGCGTAGCCGCGCTTGCGCAGGCGTTCGAGCAGGGTCGGCAAGGCGTCGGCATTCAGCGCGTTCGCGTGGAACAGCAGGACCTGCGGGATCTCGCGGCCGAACAGGCGCTTGCTGGCCTGCTCGAAGAACTGGCACTTGGCTTCCATGTAGTCGACGTAGCCGGGAATGAGCGCGCGCGCCTCGCGGCGCTTGCCGGCGTCGAGCAGGAGCGCATAGGCGCGGGCGTAGATCCACTCGCCGTTGTCGACGGTGACCGGCGCGACGCGGTAGCCATGCTCCGCGAGGAAGGCGTCGAGGCGCGCGCGCACGGCATCGTCCTGGCCGGCATGCAGGTAGGGATGGCGAAACCAGCGCGGCGCGCGGTCGAATTCGGCCATCAGCGGGCGCAGCACGCGCTCGCCGTCGAGGATGGAGCGCTCGTAGGCCTCGATCGGCGTCTGGTGCAGGCCGTTGTGGTTGTACGTGTGATTGCCGAGCTCGATCCCGGCCGCGAGCCAGTCGCGCAGCCACTGCACGCGGTGCGTCGCAACGCGGCCGTCCACTTCGAGCTTGTCCTCGTTGACGAAACCGACCGCGTGCGTGCCCTTGAGTGCGGCGATGATGCGGGCATTGCGCGCGGCCAGCGCGGATTCGTCGGCACGCGCGACTTCCTGCGACGGCAGGTCGTCGATCGTCAACGCCATCTGCCGCGGCGGCACTTCCGCCCGGACCAGTGCGGCGGTCGCCAGCACGATCCCGAACACGCCCAATCTCCCGATCATCTCTTCCGCTCCTTGTGTCCGGCATCAAGCATGCCACGCCCTTGCATGAACGAGGATTCAGGCTCGGTCGCGTCATCGGTTTACAGCAGGCGCGACAGTGGTCAGACTGCGGGCGTATTCTTCCGGTGGTCGATTTCCCAGTGCTCGTTTCACTGCTTCGCAAGAAGCACGTTCGAGAGCCATCCATCCCCGGACCCATGGCGCGCAAGCGTCCTTTCTCGTAGCGCGGTGTTTGGGAACGCTCCGGGTTTCACGTTCTGGAGCACAACCATGATGTTTTCCGACCTCGGGCTCACGCCCGCGCTCCTGCGCGCGCTCGCCACGCTCGGCCACGACACGCCGACGCCGGTCCAGCAGCAGGCCATCCCGCTCGTCCTCGCCGGCCACGACCTCATGGCCGCGGCGCAGACCGGCACCGGCAAGACCGGCGGCTTCGCGCTGCCGGTCCTGACCAAGCTCTTTCCGGAAGGCGCGCCGCGCCCGACCGGCCGCGCCCCGCGCGTGCTGGTGCTGACGCCGACGCGCGAACTCGCGGCGCAGATCCTCGACAGCTTCAAGCACTACGGCACGCACACGCCCTTGCGCGCGACCACCATCTTCGGCGGCGTCGGCATGCAGCCGCAGGTCGACGCGCTGCGCCGCGGCCTCGACGTGCTGATCGCGACGCCGGGCCGCCTGCTCGACCACCTCGGCCAGCGCACCGCGGACCTGTC
>CALMWD010000110.1 GCA_937873105.1 uncultured Rhodanobacteraceae bacterium | reverse complement strand
TGCCCGAAGCGTGGCGCCTGGACTTCCCGCGGCCGGCCGCCCCGCTCGACCGCCGGCAAGGGACCTGGCTGCTCGTGGCCGCCGCGCTCACCGTCGCGCCGCACGGCGTCTGGCTGCCCGGCTGGATCCACGCGCTCTGCCTGCTGCTGCTGGCCTGGCGTGGCGTGCTGCTGTGGCAAGGCTCACGTCCCCCGCCGGCCTTGCTGCTGCTCGCGCTGTCGGCCGCGGCCGCAGCCGGCGTGCGACTGGAGTTCGGCCACTTCTTCGGCAAGGATCCGGGCGTCGCCCTGCTCGCCTTGCTGCTCGGCCTGAAGCTGCTCGAGGCGCGCGCCTCACGCGACATCCGCGCCGGCGTCCTGCTGTGCCTGTTCCTGCAACTGGCCCTGTTCCTCGAAGACCAGTCGATCGCGGTGGCCGCACTCGCGCTGCTCGGCACCCTGGCGGCCCTCGGCGCCCTCCTCGCGCTGGCCGACCCCGCGGGTCGAGCGCGCGAGCACCTGCGCAGCGCGGCGCTGCTGCTCGTCCATGGCCTGCCCTTCCTGCTCGTGTTCTTCGTGCTCTTCCCGCGCATCCAGGGGCCGCTGTGGGGATTGCCCGCCGACGCCTTCAGCGCGCGCACCGGCCTGTCGGACACGATGAGCCCGGGCTCGATCAGCGAGCTCGGCAACTCCGCAGCCATCGCCTTTCGCGCCGCGTTCGACGGCCCACCGCCGCCGCCCGCGCAACGCTACTGGCGCGGCCCGATCCTCAGCAAGTTCGACGGACGCACGTGGACCGCGGCACCGTTCGTCGAGGCCGAAACGCCCTACTACGCGCCCAGCGGCCGCCGGCTCGACTACATGCTCACGCTCGAGCCGCACAACCGGCGCTGGTTGCTGGCGCTGGACTACCCGGGCGCGGCCGGGCCGCTCGTGCGCTTTGCAAGCGATCACCACGCCTTGAGCGTGCGCCCGGTTCAGGCCCGAACCCGCCTGGCCCTCAGCGCCTACCCGGACGCACGCATCGGCCAAGCCGAATCCGCCGCCGTACTGGCCGCCGCGACGCAACTGCCGGCCGGCAGCAACCCGCGCAGCCGCGAACTGGCCGCGCGCCTGGCGACCGGTGCCGCCTCCCACGCCGAAATCCTCGAGCGCGTGATCGCCCACATGCGGGCCGCACGCCTCAAGTACACCCTGCGCCCGCCCCTGCTGGGAACCCATACCGCGGACGCGTTCCTGTTCGACAGCCAGCGCGGCTTCTGCGAGCACTTCGCGTCGGCGTTCGCGGTCGTGATGCGGGCCGCCGGGGTTCCCACCCGCGTGGTCACCGGCTACCAGGGCGGCGAAATCAATCCGGTCGATGGCTACCTGGTCGTACGCCAGTCCGACGCGCATGCCTGGGCCGAGGTGTGGCTGGACGGGCGCGGCTGGCTGCGGGTGGATCCGACCGCACTCGCCGCCCCCGAGCGGATCGAGGACGGGCTGGCCGCCGCCCTCTCCGCCGAGGGCGAGCTGCCCTTCATGCTGCAGGCCGACATGGCCTGGCTGCGCGGCCTGCGCCATCGCTGGGAGGCGATCTCCAACACCTGGAACCAGCATGTTCTTGGCTACAATCCGGAGCGTCAGCGCGAACTTCTCGCCCAGCTCGGGTTCAGCCATACCAGCGCCCTCAAACTCGCCGGCATGCTCGCCTCGGCTTCGGCGCTGCTGCTGCTCGGCCTGTACGCATGGGCAAGCTGGCAGCGCCGCAGCACCGACCCCGTGCAACGTGCATGGATCCGGTTCTGCAAGCGCATGGAACGCGCAGGCATGGGCCGGGCACCGTGGGAAGGCCCGCTTGCCTACGGCGAACGCCTCGCCGCGACCTTGCCCGAACAGGCCGACCGCCTGCGCGCAATCTGTTCGGCCTATGCCCGGCTTCGTTACGGCGCGCCGACCTCGCGTGACAGCTTGCGCACCCTGGAAAAACTGATGAACGAGATCCGACTCCCATGACCCTGGCCTTGAACCCGCCCCCGAACCGCCGCCCGACGATGTTCGCCTCCCGAACCGGGACGCACCGCATCGCCGCAAGGCTCCGCCTGCTCGGCGCCAGCCTGGCCGCAGGACTGTGGCTCCTCGGTGCGCCCGCCACCGCGTCGGCCTCCTACTCGGAGCGCGCCGAGACCCAGGCCTTCATCGCCGAAGTGGCCGAGCGCCACGCGTTCGACCCCGCCGAGCTCGACCGCGCGCTGTCACAGGCGCGCCACGACCCCACCGTCATCCGCCTGATCACGCCCCCGGCCCGCAAAGGCGTGCGCTCATGGCAGAACTACCGGGCGCGTTTCCTCGACGACACCCGTATCGACGGTGGCAGTACGTTCTGGAACGAATACGCGGACGAGCTGGAACGTGCCGCCCGCGAGTTCGGCGTGCCGGCCGAGATCATCGTCGCCATCATCGGCGTCGAGACGATCTACGGCCGCAACACCGGCAACTTCGAGACGCTGTCGGCGCTCGCCACCCTGGCCTTCGACTATCCACCGCGCGCCGAACTGTTCCGGCGCGAGCTCGAAGCCTTGTTCCTGCTCGCTCGTGAGCAGGCGCGCGACCCGGCCAGCTACAGCGGCTCCTTCGCCGGCGCGCTCGGTTACCCGCAATTCCTGCCGAGCAGCGTTCGCGCCTACGCGGTGGACTTCGATCGCAACGGCCGGATCGACTTCGACAGCGACCCGATCGACGCCATCGGCAGCGTCGCAAACTACCTGCGCGTGCACGGCTGGCAGACCGATGCGCCGGTCGCCGAACGCGCCCGCCTCGCCGCCGACACCGACAGCGCCGCGCTCGTTGCCGCCGGCATCGAACCCACGCTGCATCCCGCGCTCCTCGCCCAGAGCGGCGTGAGCACGCTGGACGGACGCACGGCGGCGGCGGTCGCCACGCTCGTCGACCTGGAAACGCCGGGAGCAGAAACGGAGTACTGGCTCGGCTACCGCAATTTCTACGTCATCACGCGCTACAATCGAAGCAGTTTCTACGCCATGTCGGTGTTC
>CALMWD010000109.1 GCA_937873105.1 uncultured Rhodanobacteraceae bacterium | reverse complement strand
ATCGCGACCTCGGCCCGCGCTCGCGCTACCTCGGTCCGGACGCGCCCAAGGTCGACCTGATCTGGCAGGACCCGGTGCCGCCGGTCGATCATGCCCTGATCGACGCGAATGACGCCGCCGCGCTCAAGGCCAAGGTGCTCGCCTCCGGCTTGAGCGTGCCCGAACTCGTGCGCACGGCCTGGGCGGCTGCGGCCAGCTATCGCGGTTCCGACCTGCGCGGCGGCAGCAACGGCGCGCGCCTGCGCCTGGCGCCGCAGAAGGACTGGGCCGCGAACAATCCGGCCGAACTGGCCAAGGTGTTGCCCAAGCTCGAAGCCATCCAGCAGGACTTCAACCGCACCGCCGGCGGCGGCAAGAAGGTCTCGCTCGCCGACCTGATCGTGCTGGCCGGCGCCGCGGCGGTGGAGCAGGCGGCGAAGGATGCGGGCCACGCGGTCACGGTGCCGTTCACGCCGGGTCGCGCCGATGCGTCGCAAGCACAGACCGACGTCGCGTCGTTCGCGGTGCTCGAACCGACGGCCGACGGCTTCCGCAACTACTACAACGCGGCCAGCCGACTGTCGCCGGCGGAAATGCTGGTGGAGCGCGCCAACCTGCTGACCCTGACGGTGCCGGAAATGACCGTGCTGGTCGGTGGCCTGCGCAGCCTCGACGCGAACAGCGGCGGCGCCCGCCACGGCGTCTTCACCGACCGGCCCGGCACGCTCGGCAACGACTTCTTCGTCCACCTGCTCGATCTGTCGACGGTCTGGTCGAAGTCGGCGAACGACGGCCTGTACGAAGGCCGCGACCGCGCCAGCGGCAAGGTGAAATGGACGGCGACGCCGGTCGACCTGATCTTCGGATCGCATTCGGAACTGCGCGCGGTGGCCGAGTACTACGCGGCCAGCGACGGCGAGGCGAAGTTCGTGCAGGACTTCGTCCAGGCCTGGGCCAAGGTCATGGACCTCGGGCGCAGCTGATCGTCGACGTCCTGAAGCGACAACGGCGGCACGGAACGTGCCGCCGTTGATTGCCCCGGCGGACGGCGGGAATCAGGGCCGCTCGACGGCGAAGGTGTCGCACTTCGCCGGGTCGCCGGAGTCCATGCCGATGCGGAACCAGCGCACGCGCTGGGCACTGCTGCCGTGCGTGAAGGAATCCGGGACCACATGACCGCGGGACTGTTGCTGCAGGCGATCGTCGCCGATGGCCGTGGCGGCGTTGAGCGCCGATTCGACATCCCCCGGCTCCAGCCATTGCAGCTGGCGCTGCGCGTGGTTGGCCCAGACGCCGGCATAACAGTCGGCCTGCAGTTCCTGGCGCACGCTGAGACCGTCCGCGCCTTCCATGTCGGCACCGCGCGCGCGCATCTGCGCGGTACGCTGCATGACCCCGGTGACGTTCTGGATGTGGTGGCCGACCTCGTGTGCGATCACGTAGGCGCGCGCGAATTCGCCCGGCGCATTGAGCTGGCGCACCATGTCGTCGAAGAAGCCGGTGTCGAGGTAGATGCGCTGGTCGCCCGAGCAGTAGAACGGCCCGACCGCCGACGTGGCGTGGCCGCAGGCCGAGGACACCGCGTCGGCGAAGATCACCAGTTTCGGCGCCGGATATCGGCCGCCCTGGAAGGCCTGGGTCCAGACATCCTCGGTGCTGCCGAGGATGGCGCGCACGAAGTCGGTGTCCTCGTTCTCGGGCAGGGGTTGCGGCGCGGCGTCGACGGGCGCGTCGCTCTGTTCGGTCGGGCCCGCGGCGCCGCCGAGCAGGGCCAGCAGTTCGGCCGGGTTCTTGCCCATGAACAAGGCGATGACGACGACGATCAACACGCCGCCGATGCCCAGGCCGCCCTTGCCGACCGGCATGCGGCGACCGCCGCCGGCTTCCGCGCCCATGACGTTGTCGCTGCGTCGTCCACGTTTCCAGAGCATGGGGTCCACCTGTCCTGTGCAAAACCGAACCCGAGTCTAACGCCGTTGCGGTCACGCCGACTTCCGGCAGGTGGACGCACCGCTGCGAGGGGTTAGGGTGCGGGTCGATTCTGGAGAGATCGACGATGCGAACCGCGGGAATCATCGCGCCCCTGTTGGCGGCTGTGCTGGCCTGGACCGGTCCGGTCGCGGCCGGGCTGGTCGAGCGCTGGCCGCTGGCGGCACAGTCGCGGACCTGGACGGTGACGCATCTCGGCGACAGCGGCGCCGGCAGCCTGCGCTGGGCCATCGATGCCGCGGCCAAGGGGCGGATGCCGGACATGATCCGTTTCGCACCGGGGCTGCGCGGCACGATCGTGCTGCAGGCGCCGCTTCAGGTGCGCGACGCCATCGCCGTGCTCGGCCCGGGCGCGCCGGCCTTGACCCTCGACGCCTCGGCGGCGGGCAGCGCCTTTCGCGTGGACGGCGTTGCGCCGGTGCTGATCGACGCCTTGCGCATCGTCGGCGCCACCGACAGCGCCATCGTCGCGCAGCGCGCCGACCTGCGCATCGAGCGATGCCTGATCGAGCAGAACTTCGGCTTGCGCGGCGCAGCGGTGCGCATGCGCGACGGCGTGCTGCGCATCGCCGACAGCGAACTCGCGCGCAACATCGTCGACCTCGAGCGCGATCCCGAGGACGGCGTCGGCGGCGCGGTGTCGTTGCAGGACAGCACGGCCGAGATCCTGCGCTCGCGCATCAGCGCCAACCAGGCGACGCGACTCGGCGGGGGCGTCCATGCCGCGATGGCGCAGGGCGGCGGCTTGCTGATCCGCGATTCGCTGGTCGATGCCAACATCGCGCCGACCCAGGGCGGCGGGCTGTACCTGCTGGACGGTCGCACGTCCATCGTCAACAGCACCGTGTCCGGCAACCGCTCCGAGCGCAACGCGACGCTGTGGTTCAACGCCGAACTCGAGATCGGCAACAGCACGCTGGCGCACAACCGCAGCGTTCAGGTCGATACGCCCGGCCAGTGTCCGGGGCTGTGCGTCTCGTCATCGGCTCGGCTGACCCTGGTCAGCAGCATCGTCAGCGACAACCGCGACGTGTTCGACAACCAGATCGATCTGGTTTCGGCCAGCGAGGCGTCGCTGCGCCTACAGCACGCGCTGGTGAAAACGCTGGAGCCCGAGTTGCGTTACACCGATCTCGGCGGCAACCGGCTCGGGGTGGATCCCTTGTTGCGGCCGTTGCAGCAGGAGGCGGGCGCGCAATGGCCCGCGCATGTGCCGGAGGCCGCGAGTCCGGCCATCGATGCCGGGCTGAATCCCTGGGCGCTGGCTTCGGACCAGCGCGGCGGCTGCCATCGCCGCGACCATGGCGCCGGCGTCGATATCGGCGCCGCCGAAGCGCAGCCCGCGACCGCGGACTGCCTGTCCGGCAAGCGCGGCCGTCGCCGCAATTAACGCGGGCCGCGCGATCCGCCGCGGTTCGGCTTGCCGCCGCCGGGACGCTGTCCGCCCGGACGTTGGCCGGTCGGGCGCGGTCCGCGGCCCTGCGGTCGCGGGTTGTCCATGAAACTGTGCGAATCCATCGGACCGGTGAACGTGGCCGGGCCGCGCTTGCCGCCGCCTTCGCGGCGCGGCTTGCCGGCGCCCGGCGCGACATTGCCGGAGGGACGGGCGGGGCGGCTGTCGATGCGGTTGCCGCGGTTGTCGTCGGCGTGGAAACGACGGCCTTCGCCTCCGGCGAAATTGCCCGGTTCGGCACCGCGCGGCGCCGCGTCGCGACGCGGCTTGCCCTTGAAACCGCCGGGCTTGCCGCCGGCCTTGAAACCGCCCGGCTTGCCACCCGGCTTGCCACCCGGCTTGCCGCGGCGCGCACCCGACCCGGGCTTGCGGTCGCGACGGAAGCCGTCGTCGGAAACGCGGTCGAAGGCGCGCAGTTCGCGGGCTTCGTCCTGCTGTCCGCTCCAGCCCTCGGCGCGGCCCGAGGGTCGGAATTCGTTGACGTTCTTCTGTGCGCGGCGCACGCCGAGCACGGCCTGCAGGGTCAGGGTGTCCGGCACGTCGCCGAGGCCGAGTTCCTTGCGCAGCGCGACGATCTGTTCCATCGGCAGCGCCTGGTAGTGGCCGCGACGCAGCTGGCGCGGCAGTTCGATGCTGCCGTAGCGGATGCGCTTGAGGCGGCTGACCAGCAGGCCGACGGCTTCCCACATGCGGCGCACTTCGCGATTGCGGCCCTCGCGCAGGGTGACGCGGAACCAGCTGTGGGTCTCGCCGAGCGAAATGGTGTGGATCTCGTCGAACTGCGCGCTGCCGTCTTCGAGCAGGACGCCATTCTTCAGGCGTTCCAGGATCTCGTCGGTGACGGTGCCGTGGATGCGGCAGACGTATTCGCGCTCGACCTCGCGCGACGGATGCATCATCGCGTTCGCGAGTTCGCCGTCGGTGGTCAGCAGCAGCAGGCCGGTGGTGTTCATGTCGAGGCGGCCGATGGCGATCCAGCGGGCGCCCTTGAGCTTCGGCAGGCGCTCGAACACGGTGCGGCGGCCATCCGGGTCGTCGGTCGTGGTCAGCTCGCCTTCCGGCTTGTGGTACATCAGCAGCTGCACCTCTTCGGCCGGCGTCGGCATCGCGATGAAGGCCTTGCCGTCGATCTCGACGCGGTCGCCGTTGCGGATGCTCGCGCCGATCTCGGCGACGATGCCGTTGACCTTGATCTCGCCGGCACCGATGCGTTCCTCGATGCTGCGGCGCGAACCGATGCCGGCCTGGGCCATCACCTTCTGCAGGCGTTCCTCGACGACGGGACCGCCGTCCTTGTTCTCGCGCTTCAGGGACAGGACGCGACGCGGACGTTCTTCAGTGCTCATGCTTTCAGTGCTCGTGGGTGATGGGGGCGGCGACGTCGCTGTCGTGCGTGTCGCTGTCGTCGCCGTTGCGGTCTTCGCTGGGCGTGCCGGCGGATTCGATGCCGGTGTCGGAGGAAGGGGCGGCGAGGTCTTCGACATCGCTGGATTCGACCGCGGCTTCGCGCTCGACATAGGTGTCGCCGTCGTGGTCGGCGGTTCCGGCCTCGTCGCCGTCGTCGCCGGCTTCGACCGGCGCGGGCAGGGCGCCGATCGCGTCCGGGTCGAGCGCGAGCTGGGGCTCGATGTCGTTGAGGTCGCGCAGTTCGGCCAGCGGCGGGAGCTCGTCGAGGCTCTTCAGGTTGAAATAGTCGAGGAAATGCTTGGTGGTGCCGAACAGCGCCGGCTTGCCGGGCACGTCGCGATGGCCGACGACGCGGATCCACTCTCGCTCCTCCATCGTCTTGATGATGTTGGTCGAGACCGCGACGCCGCGGATCTGCTCGATCTCGGCGCGGGTGATCGGCTGGCGGTAGGCGATCAGGGCCAGCGTCTCGAGCAGGGCGCGCGAGTACTTGGTCTGGCGTTCGCTCCAGAGGCGAGATACCCAGGGCTGGGTGTCGGTGCGGATCTGGTAGCGCCAGCCGCTCGCGACCTCGACCAGTTCGACGCCGCGTTCGGCGCAGTCGGCCTGCAGTCCGGCCAGCGCGTTCGCGATCGCGTCGACGCCGGGCATCTGGTCCTCGTCGAACAGTTCGTTCAATTGCACCAGGGTCAGCGGGTGGCCGGCCGCGAGCAGGGCGGCCTCGACGATGCGCTTGAGCTGGTCGGTTTCCATCGTGGGCGTGAACATCAGGACTCGGGCTGGATTTCGACTTCGACTTCGGCGGCGACGGACTTGGTGCGCACGTAGATCGGCGCGAAGGCGTCGTTCTGGGTGATCTCGAGCAGGTTTTCCTTCGCCAGCTCGAGGATGGCGAGGAAGGTGACGACGACGCCGAGGCGGCCTTCCTCGGCATTGAACAGCGATTCGAAGGCGTGGAACTCGCGGTCGTCGATGCGCGCCAGCACGTCGCTCATGCGTTGCCGCACCGACAGCGCCTCGCGCTTGATGTTGTGGTGGCCGTAGAGCTCGGCGCGCTTCAGCACGTCCTTCAGCGCCAGCAGCAGCTCCTTCAGCTCCACCGGCGGCGGGATCCGCACCACCGTGCGTTCGCCGACTTCGGCCTTGGCCGGGAAGAAGTCGCGGTCCTGGCGCGGCATCGCCTCGATGTCCTCGGCCGCCTTCTTGAAGCGTTCGTATTCCTGCAGGCGGCGCACCAGGTCGGCGCGCGGATCGTCCTCGACGCCTTCGTCGCCGGGCGGGCGCGGCAGCAGCAGGCGCGACTTGATCTCGGC
>CALMWD010000108.1 GCA_937873105.1 uncultured Rhodanobacteraceae bacterium | reverse complement strand
CAGCTCCTCGCGTTCGCGGAACGCATACAGGAACAGCGTCATCGCGCCGAGGTCGAGCGCGTTCGAACCGAGCCACATCAGATGGTTCAGGATACGCGTGATCTCGTCGAACAAGGTGCGGATGACCTGCGCCCGCGCCGGCGCCTCGATGCCGAGCAGCTGCTCGATCGCGCGCACGTAGGCGTGCTCGTTGCACATCATCGACACGTAGTCGAGGCGATCCATGTAGCCGATCGACTGGTTGTACGGCTTGGACTCGGCCAGCTTCTCGGTGCCGCGATGCAGCAGGCCGACGTGCGGGTCGGCGCGCATCACGGTCTCGCCGTCCAGTTCCAGCACCAGGCGCAACACGCCGTGCGCGGCCGGATGCTGCGGACCGAAGTTGATCGTGTAGTTGCGGATCTCTTGCATGGTCACTTCCCTGCCGAACGCGCGGCGGACTCGCTGCGCGCCTGGTCGTAGCGGGCGTCCTCGCGCACCACGCGCGGCACGCCGACGCGCGGCTCGATCGACACCGGTTCGTAGACCACGCGCTGCTTCTCGGCGTCGTAACGCACCTCGACGTTGCCGATCAGCGGGAAGTCCTTGCGGAACGGATGGCCGACGAAACCGTAGTCGGTGAGGATGCGGCGCAGATCCGGATGGCCCTCGAACAGGATGCCGAACAGGTCGAAGGCCTCGCGTTCGAACCAGTTCAGCCCGCGCCAGACACCGACCAGCGACGGCACCACCGGCAGTCCCTCGTCGGGCGCGAAGCAGCGGATGCGAACGCGCCGGTTGTGCGCCAGCGACAGCAGGTTCGCGACCACGGCGAAGCGATTGTGCTTGTGCGCGGCTTCCGGGCGCTCCGACCACTTGAAACGACCGGGGCCGAAACCTTCGACGCCGCGCGAGAAACCTTCGCCGCTGACGTCGCTGGTGTCCCATTCGGCTTCGCCGAAACCGAGGTAGTCGACGCCGCACAGGTCCACGGCCTGCTCGAAGCGGAACTCGGCTTCGTCGCGCAGTGCACGGGCGACATCGAGCCAGCATTCGGCCTTCACCTCAAGGGTCGGCACGTCGGCCGAGTCGATGACGCGCAGGACCTGGTCGGCGAAGCGTTCGCGCAACCGGTCGGAGAAACGGATCTCGCTGTCGCTCATCGGTCCACCTCAGCGCGCGATGATCGTGTTGGTTTTGCGGATCTTCTTCTGCAACTGCAGAATGCCCCAGATCAGCGCCTCCGCGGTCGGCGGGCAGCCCGGAACGTAGACGTCCACCGGCACCACGCGATCGCAGCCGCGGACGACCGAATACGAGTAGTGGTAGTAGCCGCCGCCATTCGCGCAGGAACCCATCGAGATCACCCACTTCGGGTCGGGCATCTGGTCGTAGACACGGCGCAGGGCGGGCGCCATCTTGTTGACCAGAGTACCGGCGACGATCATCACGTCGGACTGGCGCGGCGAAGGACGGAAGACGACGCCGTAACGGTCGGTATCAAGGCGCGAAGCGCCGGCCTGCATCATCTCGACGGCGCAGCAGGCGAGCCCGAAGGTCATCGGCCACATCGAACCGGTGCGCGCCCAGTTCACCAGCGCATCCATCGAGGCCACCGCGAAGCCGCGTTCGATCAGCGGGTTCGAGGCATCGGGGCGGAGGATGTCGTCCACTTCCCCGATCGGCTCGGGATTGTGGAAGAACGAGGTTTTCACTCCCATTCCAGGGCTCCTTTCTTCCAGACGTAGGCGAAGCCCAGCACCAGAAGCAGCAAGAACATGCCCATCTCGATGAGCCCGATCAGGCCGATGTCGCGGAACACGACGGCCCACGGGAAGATGAACGCGATTTCGAGGTCGAAGACGATGAACAGGATCGCCATCAGGTAGTAGCGCACGTCGAACTTCATGCGTGCGTCTTCGAAGGCGAGGAAGCCGCACTCGTAGGGCGCAAGCTTGTCGTCGCTGGGCTTGCTCGGCCCGATCACGGTGCCGATGACCAGCAGGGCGATCGCGATGATCGTGGCCAGGCCGATGAACAGCAGTACCGGCAGGTATTCGGACAGTTCCATGCGATGTCCCGTCGTTCGTACGTCGTGCTGCAAAAAAGAAAGCCGCGATGCGGCTTCTTTTCGGTGTTTGGTGCCCAAGGGGGGACTCGAACCCCCACGCCTGTCGGCGCTACCACCTCAAGGTAGTGCGTCTACCAATTCCGCCACCTGGGCAAGTTGCTCATTCTAGCCGGAGCGAGCCCTCAGTTAGAAGACTCCGGCTGTGCCGATTCGTTTGTTTTCTCATCTTTCGCGGCCTCGACATTCTGCGCTTCGGGCGCAGCCGCATTGGCATCGGTCGCGGCGGGCACATCGCTGGTGGCGACCGGTGCGACCGGCACGTCCGTGGCCGCGGGCGGGGTGGCCTGGGTTGCTGCCTGCTCTGCCCCCGCCATCACGCCGAGATCGGCCGCACTGCCGGTCGTCTTCGCGTTGTGGCTGATGTAGACACCCATGCCGATGCTGAGCGCGAAGAACAGCACGGCCAGCCACTTGGTCGAACTGCTGAGGAAGTTCGCCGAGCCGCGCGAGCCGAAGACCGTGGCCGACGCGCCGCCACCAAATCCGGAACCCGCCTGGGCGCCAGCGCCGCGCTGCAGCAGGATCAGGCCGATCATCGCCAACGCGACGATGACATAGAGCGCCAGCATGATCTTGAGACCGAGTTCGAAGCTCATTTCAGAATCCAGGAAACGTTTCAGTGGGCGGCGGCGCGGATGATCGCGACGAAATCGTCGGCGACCAGCGACGCACCGCCGATCAATCCGCCGTCGATATCCGCCTGCGCGAACAGCGTCGCGGCATTGCCGGGCTTGACGCTGCCGCCGTAGAGGATCCGCAGCGAGCCAGCAATCGTAGCAGATCTCGCGGCGACGATGCCACGCAGCAGCGCGTGCACGGCCTGAGCCTGTTCAGGCGTGGCAGTGCGGCCAGTCCCGATGGCCCAAACCGGCTCGTAGGCCACGACCGCGTTCGCGAAGGCTTCGACGCCCGCCGCGTCCAGCACCGCGCCGAGCTGCGCCGACACCACCGCATCGGTGTCGCCGGCATCGCGCTGGGCCAGGGTTTCGCCGACGCAGACGATGGGCACGAGTCCGGCGGCCTGGGCTGCCTTGAACTTGGCCGCCACCAGCGCGTCCGATTCGGCATGGTACTGGCGGCGTTCGGAATGGCCGAGGATGACGTAGCGGCAGCCGATCTCGCGCAACATGGCGGGTGCCACCTCGCCGGTGAAGGCGCCGCCTCCATGCGCACTGGCGTCCTGGGCGCCCACCGTCACGGTCCGGGCGAGCGCAAGCGCCGTCGCCAGGTAGGGGAACGGCGGCATGACCGCGACTTCCGCCGAAGCGAACGGACCCGACGCCTCGATCGCGGAAATCAGCGCCCGGGTCGCGGCGAGGCTGCCGTGCATCTTCCAGTTGCCTGCGATCAGCGGTCGGCGCATGTCGGACTCCACTCCAAGGGGCGCGCAGGATAGTCTCCGCCCTTCCTTGCGGCAATTGATCCAGCTCATGAGCGCGAACTTCGAATGGCGTGGCCAACGCGCCCTGATCACCGGCGCCTCGGCCGGCATCGGACAGACTTATGCGGAAATGGCCGCAGCGCGCGGCTGCCATCTCGTGCTCAGCGCCCGTCGCATCGAGCGCCTGGAAGCACTGGCGGCGGACCTGTGCGCGATGCATGGCGTCGAGGTCGACTGCATCGCCGCCGACTTGGCCGATCCGGAGGCCGTCTCCGCCCTCTGCGCGACCCTGGAACAACGCGGGCTGGCCATCGACATTCTCGTCAACAACGCCGGCTTCGGCGTGCCCGGCGCCTATCACCAGAGCGACTGGGCGACGCAGGCGCGCTTCCTGCAGGTCATGGTGAACGCGCCCTGCGAACTGGCGCACCGATTGTTGCCCGGCATGCGCGAACGTCGGCGCGGCGCCATCGTCAATGTCGCGTCCCTGGCCGGTCTGGTGCCGGGCTCGGCCGGCAGCACCTTGTACGGCGGCGCCAAATCGATGCTGATCAAGTTCTCGCAGTCGCTGTCGCTGGAAACCGCGGGGCGCGGCATCCGCGTGCAGGCGCTCTGCCCCGGCTTCACCTACTCGGAATTCCACGACGTGACCGGCGCCCGCGCCCTGGTCAGCCAGATGCCGAAGTACCTGTGGATGGACGCGACCCGCGTGGTCCAGGCGTCGTTCGACGCGCTCGACCGCGACCGCGTCATCTGCGTGCCCGGTCGCGTGAACCGGCTGATGAAGTTCATCGCCAAGCACCTGCCGGACCAGGCGGCGCTGCGGCTGGTCGGGCGGCGTTCGAAGCAGTTCCGCCAGTTCGACTGAGGGCGCGCGATCAGACCAGCTTGATCTCGCGCAGGCGCTCGAGCAGGTAGTCGTGCGCGCTGATCGGCGTCGGATAGCGGCTCGGATTGTCCGCGCCGACGCAGTTCGGCAGCACGTCGATCATGAAGTCGGGGTTCGGATGCAGGAAGAACGGCACCGAGAAACGCGGCTGGCGCGCGGCATCGCCCGGCGGGTTGACGACGCGGTGCGTGGTCGAGGGATAGACGTGATTGGTCAGGCGCTGCAGCATGTCGCCGATGTTGACGACGATGGTGTCGCCCTCGGTCGTGATCGGCAGCCAATCGCCTTCGCGGGTCAGCACTTCCAGGCCGGCAGCGCTGGCGCCCACCAGAAGCGTGATGAAGTTGATGTCTTCGTGCGCGCCGGCGCGAACATTCGGCACGTCCGGCGTGGTGATCGGCGGATAGTGGATCGGGCGCAGGATGCTGTTGCCGAAATCGATCTTGTCGTCGAAGAACTTCTCCGGCAGGTCGATGTGCAGGGCCAGCGCGCGCAACACGCGCACGCCGAGCTGGTCGAGGGCGGTATAGAGCGCATATCCGGCCTCGTGGAAATCCGGGACTTCCGCCGGCCACAGGTTGGCCGGCATCACTTCGGCGTACTTCGAATCGCGCGGGATCTCGCGACCGATGTGCCAGAACTCCTTCAGGTCCGGGTACTTCGAATCCTTGGCGGTCTCGACCATGAAGCCGGTGTAGCCGCGCGCACCGCCGCCGCCGGGGATGTGGTAGCGCTTCTTCACGTCTTCCGGCAGCGCGAAGAAGGCCTTGAACGCGGCATAGGCGCGATCGACCAGCTGCGGCGAAATCCCGTGCCCGCTGATGCCGCAGAAACCGTACTCGCGGTAGGCCGCGCCGATGTCGCGCACGAAGGCGTCGCGGTCGGTGTCGTAACGGCGGATATCGAGGGTCGGGACATGCTTCTTGGTCATGATGGCTTTCCGTGGGGCGACGCCCCGTCGAGGCGCGAGGGTTGGAGACGGCGAATTCAGGTCGCGGATGATACGGCGGCCGCGACCGCTTGTGCGACGCGCTGCACCAGGGCGGGGTCGTCGGCCTCGACGGTGACGCGGATCACCGGTTCGGTGCCCGAGGCGCGCAACACGAGGCGGCCGCGGCCGGCCAGCGCCTGTTCGGCCGCGACCCGCGCCGCCTGCACGCCGGCGTGTTCCAGCGGCCTAGCGCCGTTGGCGTAACGCACGTTGATGGTCTGTTGCGGAAAACGCGGCATCGCGGCGCGCCAATCGGCGGCGCTGCGCCCGCTGGTCGCCAGCGCATGCAGCACCTGCAGGGCCGCGATCATCGCGTCGCCGGTGCCGGAACGGTCCAGGCACAACACGTGGCCCGAGGCCTCGCCGCCGAGCACGCCGCCAGTCTCGTGCAGGCGCTGGTGCACATAACGGTCGCCGACGTTGGCGCGCGAGAAGCCGATGCCCTGCCCCGCCAGCTTCATCTCCAGCGCCATGTTCGTCATCAGCGTGCCGACCACCGGACCGCGCAGGCGGCCACTGCCTTGCCAGACGCTGGCGAGGATGTGCAGGAGGTCGTCGCCGTCGAGCAACTGGCCCTCGGCATCGACGAACAGCACGCGGTCGCCGTCGCCGTCGAAAGCGATGCCGAGGTCGGCACCGCGCTCGCACACGGCGGCCTGCAACGCCGCCGGCTCGGTCGAACCGACGCCGCGATTGATGTTCAGCCCGTCGGGGGCGACACCGATCGCCGAGACCGAGGCGCCGAACTCGGCGAACAGCCGCGGCGC
>CALMWD010000107.1 GCA_937873105.1 uncultured Rhodanobacteraceae bacterium | reverse complement strand
GTCTGATCTTCGTCGTCCTCGCCCTGATCGTGTTCCGGCTCGGCACCTTCGTGCCGGTCCCGGGCGTGAATCCGCAGGCGATGACGCAGCTGATGGACAGCCAGGGCGGCACCATCCTCGACATGTTCAACATGTTCTCCGGCGGTGCGCTCGAGCGCCTGTCGGTGTTCGCTTTGAACGTGATCCCCTACATTTCGGCCTCGATCATCGTGCAGTTGATGGCGACCATGGTCCCGTCGATGGTCGCGTGGAAGAAGGAAGGCGAGGCCGGCCGGCGCAAGATCACGCAGCTGACGCGCTACGGCGCCGTTGGCCTGGCCGCGTTCCAGGCGTTCGGCGTCGCGGTGGCCTTGCAAAGCCAGACGGCCGCCGCCGGCGGCTTTCCGGTGGTGGTCGCGCCAGGTCCGGCGTTCATCATCAGTGCCGTGATCGGACTGACCGCGGGAACCATGTTCCTGATGTGGCTGGGCGAGCAGATCACCGAGCGCGGCATCGGCAACGGCATCTCGTTGATCATCTTCGCCGGCATTGTCGCGGGCTTGCCCAGCGCCATCGGCATGATGCTCAAGCAGCTGGCGTCGGGCGAGATGAACATCTTCATCGGCATCGCGGTCGTCGCGGTGGTCGCTGCGGTCACGTACTTCGTGGTGTTCATGGAGCGCGGCCAGCGCCGCATCGCCGTGAACTACGCCCGTCGCATGGGCGGTTCGCGCGCTTACAACAACCAGAGTTCGCACCTGCCGCTGAAGATCAACATGTCGGGCGTGATCCCGGCGATCTTCGCCTCGTCCTTCATCATGTTCCCGGCGACGATCGCCTCGATGGGCGGCGATGTGGCCGCGGTCGGCTGGTTGCGCCGCCTGTCGAACATGCTGCTCCCCGGCGAACCGCTCTACATGTTCATCTTCGCCGCGCTGATCATCGTCTTCGCGTTCTTCTACACGGCGATGGTGTTCAATTCCGCGGAGACGGCCGAGAACCTGAAGAAGTCCGGCGCGCTGATTCCGGGCATTCGCCCGGGCAAGGCCACGGCGGACTACATCGACGGCGTCATGACGCGCCTGACAGGCATCGGTTCGCTCTACCTGGTTGCGGTTTGCCTGTTGCCCTCGATCCTGCAGAGCGGCTGGAACGTACCATTCTTCTTCGGCGGCACCTCGCTGCTGATCGTGGTCGTGGTGGTGATGGACTTCACCTCGCAGATCCAGGCGCACCTGGTGTCGTCGCAGTACGAGAGCCTGCTGAAGAAGGCGAACCTGAAGAACTACGGCCGCGGCGGTTTGACCCGCTGAGGCAACTGCACAGGATGTGCGGGTCGCCGCCGGCGCTGCCGGTGGGGCGATGAACCATGTATAATGTTGAGTTTCCTGCGCTAACAGTTTTGGAGAAGACGCGATGGCGCGTATCGCCGGTGTGAATATCCCGGTCCACAAGCATGCGTGGATCGGATTGCAGAGCATTTTCGGGATCGGTCGGTCCCGTTCGAAGAAGGTTTGTGAGGCTGCCGGACTGGATCCGACCACCAAGGTCAAGGATCTGACGGATGGTCAGGTGGAGCGGCTCCGTCAGGAAGTCGCCAAGTACACGGTCGAAGGCGACCTGCGCCGCGAAGTCGGCATCAGCATCAAGCGCCTGCAGGACCTCGGTTGCTACCGTGGCCTGCGTCATCGTCGTGGTCTGCCGGTGCGCGGTCAGCGCACGCGTACCAATGCGCGCACGCGCAAGGGTCCGCGCAAGGCGATCAAGAAGTAATCGATCCGGGACACCCACATCATGAACGCCAAGAATCAAGCGGCTGCCAAGCCGAAGAAGAAGGTCAAGCGCGTCGTCACCGACGGCATCGCGCATGTCCAGGCTTCGTTCAACAACACCATCATCACGATCACCGATCGCCAGGGCAACGCCTTGTCGTGGGCGACCTCCGGTGGCGCCGGTTTCCGCGGTTCGCGCAAGTCCACGCCGTTCGCGGCGCAGGTTGCGGCCGAGAAAGCCGGTCGTGCCGCGCTCGACTACGGTTTGAAGACCGTCGAAGTGCGCATCAAGGGCCCGGGCCCGGGCCGCGAATCCGCGGTTCGTGCTCTCAATGCCCTCGGCTACAAGGTGTCGAACATCATCGACATCACGCCGATCCCGCACAACGGCTGCCGTCCGCCGAAGAAGCGTCGCGTCTAAGGAAACATTGCCATGGCTCGTTATATCGGTCCCACCTGCAAGCTCGCGCGCCGCGAAGGCGCCGACCTCAGTCTCAAGAGCCCGGCCCGCGCGCTGGACTCCAAGTGCAAGCTCGAACAGAAGCCCGGCCAGCATGGCGCTGCCAAGAAGGGCAAGATGTCCGATTACGCCGTCCAGCTTCGCGAGAAGCAGAAGGTGAAGCGCATCTACGGTCTGCTCGAACGTCAGTTCCGTCTGTATTACGCCAAGGCCTCGAACCAGAAGGGCGCCACGGGTGAGAACCTGCTGCGCCTGCTGGAAAGCCGCCTCGACAACGTCGTCTTCCGCATGGGCTTCGCGGTCACCCGCGCCGGTGCCCGCCAGCTGGTCGCCCACAAGGCGATCCCCGTCAACGGCAAGAAGGTCAACCTGCCGTCCTATCAGGTCAAGGCCGGCGACGAGATCGCCGTCGCCGAAGGCGCGCGCAAGCAGTTGCGCATCCAGGAAGCCCTGAACCTCGCCCAGGAAATGGACCTGACGCCGGGCTGGATCGAAGTGGACGCGAAGAAGATGGCCGGCACGTTCAAGGTCGCGCCGGATCGCGCGGACCTGCCGTCGGACATCAACGAGAACCTCATCGTCGAGTTGTACTCGAAGTAACCGGAGAGCCCAATCACCATGGTTGCAAACGCCACAAGCGTCATGCGCGCCCGCGGCATCACCGCCGAGCGACTCTCGCCCAATCGGGCGCGCGTCGCTGTCGAACCGCTGGAACGCGGTTTCGGCCACACGCTCGGCAACGCGCTCCGTCGCGTGCTGCTTTCCTCGATCCCGGGCTGCGCCATCACCGAAGTCGAAATCGACAACGTGCTGCATGAGTACACGACCCTCGAGGGCCTGCAGGAGGACGTGATCGAAGTCCTGCTGAACCTCAAGGATGTCGCGCTGCGCATGCACGGCCACGACGAGACCCTGCTGACCCTCGTCAAGAAGGGTCCGGGTGTCGTCACCGCCGGCGACATCAAGGTCGACCACAGCGTCGAGATCATCAATCCGGAACATGTGATCTGCCACCTGACCAAGGACACGCAGCTCAACATGCGCCTGCGCATCTCGCGCGGCGTCGGCTACCAGCCGGCGCTGGCGCGTCGTCGCCCGGACGAGGAATCGCGCCCGATCGGCCGCCTGCAGCTCGACGCGAGCTTCAGTCCGATCCGCCGCGTCGCCTTCGAAGTCGACAACGCCCGCGTCGAACAGCGCACCGATCTCGACAAGCTCGTGCTCGACATCGAGACCAACGGCACCATCGAAGCGGAAGAAGCGGTGCGTCGCGCCGCCGACATCCTTGCCGATCAGCTGTCGGTGTTCGGCGACTTCACGCGTCGCGAAAGCGCCGCCGCGAAGCCCGCCGCGACCGGCATCGATCCGCTGCTGATGCGCCCGATCGACGACCTCGAACTGACCGTCCGCTCGGCGAACTGCCTGAAGGCCGAGAGCATCTACTACATCGGCGACCTGGTGCAGCGCACCGAGGTCGAGCTGCTGAAGACGCCGAACCTCGGCAAGAAGTCGCTCACCGAAATCAAGGACGTGCTTGCCTCGCGCGGGCTCTCGCTGGGGCTTCGCCTCGAGAGCTGGCCGCCGGCAAGCCTGAAGACCGAAGGTCGCGCGCACTGATCGTTGCGCGCGCAACACGCTGATACAGGACCAGGAACATGCGTCACCGTACCGCAGGACGTCAACTCAACCGCAACGCATCGCACCGCACCGCGATGTGGCGCAACATGGCCATCTCGCTGGTCGAGCACGAGCTGATCAGGACCACGCTGCCCAAGGCGAAGGAACTGCGCCGCTACGCGGAGCCGCTGATCACGCTGGCCAAGAACGATTCGGTAGCCAACCGCCGCCTGGCATTCAGCCGCACGCGCAGCAAGGAAGCGGTGGGCAAGCTGTTCACCGAGCTCGGCCCGCGCTACAAGG
>CALMWD010000106.1 GCA_937873105.1 uncultured Rhodanobacteraceae bacterium | reverse complement strand
GTCTGACAGGCGTCACTCGGCAATCGTCGACGCTCTCCCCTAGGATGCGGCCCATCCTGAGGAGGATGATGATGAGACCACGCTTTGTCGCCATCGCGATCGCCATCGCGGTGGCCTGCGCGTCCGCAACGGCGGATGCCAAACGCACCATCGGCGAACTCACGTTCAGCGACTGCGACCTGAAGAATCCGGCCATGGCCGAGGTCTTCGGCGCGCAATGCGCGAGCCTGAAGGTGCCGGAGAACCCGGCCGCGCCGAACGGTCGCGTGATCGAGCTGCGCATCGGCCTGGTGCCGGCGAAGACCGCCGAACCCGAGCCGGATCCGGTGTTCTTCCTGGCCGGGGGTCCCGGCCAGTCGGCGCTCGACAGCTTCCCGCAGATCGCAGCCGGTTTCGAACGCATGCGCGAGAAGCGCCACATCGTGCTGGTCGACCAGCGCGGCACCGGCGGTTCGAACAAGCTGGTCTGCAAGGGCGCCGAGGACGAAAGCACGTTCTCCGCCGAAGACGGCGACGATGCCGAGGCCCAGAAGGCCTTTGCCGAGCGCTGCGCCAAGGAGCTGTCCGAACGCGCCGATCCGCGCTTCTACACGACCACGGTCGCGGTCGGCGACCTCGACGCGGTGCGCAAGGCGCTGGGCGCGTCCAAGGTGAACCTGGTCGGCGGCTCCTACGGCACGCGCGCCGCGCAGACCTACCTGCGCTACTACCCGGACAGCATCCGCAGCATGATCCTCGACGGCGTCGTGCCGCCCGCGCTCGCGCTCGGCAACGAACACGCCAAGAACCTGGAGGCCGCGCTCGCCTCGATCTTCGAACGCTGCCGCGAGGACAAGGCCTGCTTCGAAGCCTTCGGCGACCCGGCCGAGGACCTGGCCAAGCTCAAGCTGCAGCTGCGCGAGCACAAGCAGCCGGTGCGTTACCGCGACACCCGGACCTGGGCCCTGCGCGACGAGGAATTCGGGTTCGGCCACCTGGCCTCGACCGTGCGCCTGTTCGCCTACCAGCCCGAGGCCGCGGCCCTGCTCCCGTATGCGCTGAACGAAGCCGCCGAGGGCCGCTTCGAAACCCTGCGCGCGCACTCCGACATGATCATGGGCGAGCTTGGCGAGTCGATCATGCACGGCATGCAGCTCAGCGTGATCTGCAGCGAAGACGCCGAACGCTACGTCGTCGACCCCGAGGACGCCGACAGCCTGCTCGGCACCGACATGATCACGGTGATGCAGGCGCAGTGCGCCGGCTGGCCCAAGGGCGAGCGTCCGAAGGACTTCCACGATCCGTTGAAGAGCGAGGTGCCGGTGCTGCTGCTCTCGGGCGAATTCGATCCGGTGACGCCGCCGCGCTACGGCGACGAAGCCGCCGAGGGATATGCGAAAGGCCGCCACCTGGTCGTGCGCGGACGCGGCCACATCGTGTTGACCGCAGGCTGCATGCCGAGGCTCGCCGCCGAGTTCGTCGCGCAGGTCGACGCCAAGGCGCTCGACGCGAGCTGCCTCGACGTGATGCCGGTGATCCCGGCCTTCCAGAACGCCAATGGCTGGGGACCTTAAGCCATGATCGAAGTACGCGATTTGCACAAGGCCTTCGGCGCCGTGAAGGCCGTCGACGGCGTCAGTTTCACCGCCGAGGACGGCAAGATCACCGGCCTGCTCGGACCGAACGGCGCCGGCAAGACCACGACCCTGCGCATGCTCTACACGCTGATGAAGCCCGACCACGGCCACGTGCTCGTGGACGCGCTCGACGCCCAGAGCGAGACCGTCGAAGTGCGGCGTCGCCTCGGCGTGCTGCCGGATTCGCGCGGCCTGTACAAGCGCCTGACCGCACGCGAGAACGTGCGCTACTTCGCCGACCTGCACGGACTGGATGCGCGCGTCGCCGACGAACGCGCGAACGCGCTGATCGCCGCGCTCGGCATGCACGACATCGCCGACCGCCGCACCGAGGGCTTCTCCCAGGGCCAGCGCGTCAAGACCGCGATCGCGCGCGCGCTGATCCACGATCCGCGCAACGTCATCCTCGACGAGCCGACCAACGGCCTCGACGTGATGTCGACGCGTGCCATGCGCGGCTTCCTGCGCAAGCTGCGCGACGAGGGCCGCTGCGTGCTGTTCTCCTCACACATCATGCAGGAGGTCGGCGCGCTCTGCGACCACATCGTCGTGATCGCCAAGGGCAAGGTGGTCGCGCAGGGTTCGCCGGACGCGCTGCGCGCGCAGACCGGCGAAGCGAATCTCGAAGACGCCTTCGTGAAGGCGATCGGAACCGACGAGGGGCTGTTCGGATGAAAAACCCGATTTGGACCATCTTCCGCAAGGAAGTGCTGGAAAACCTGCGCGACCGCAAGACGGTGATGAACGCGCTGATCGTGAGTCCCTTGCTCGGCCCGCTGATCTTCTCGGTGCTGATCTCGACGGTGATGACGCGCGAAATGGGCCGCGCCGAGAAGCCGCTCGAACTGCCGGTGATCGGCGCCGACCAGGCGCCCAACCTGGTCGCCTTCATCGCCACGCGCAACATCAGGATCGAGGACGCGCCGGCCGATCCGGTGGCCGCGATCAAGGCCCAGGACGAGGAAGTCGTGCTGCGCATCGGCGCGGACTACGCCGAATCCTGGGGCAAGGGCGAGCCGGCCGAAGTCGAGCTGATCTACGACGGCTCGCGCCAGGACACCGATCAGTCGCGTCGCCGCGTCGAAGAGGCGCTGAAGGCCTACGAGCAGCAGGTCGGCGCCCTGCGCCTGGTCGCGCGCGGCATCAGCCCGCTGGTGGTGCGCCCGCTCTCCGTGGTCGATCGCGACCAGGCCTCGGACGTGGCGCGCGGCGCGCAGTTCCTGGCCTTCCTGCCGTACATGCTGATCCTCGGCGCGTTCATGGGCG
>CALMWD010000105.1 GCA_937873105.1 uncultured Rhodanobacteraceae bacterium | reverse complement strand
CGGTCAGGTCGCGCAGGTGCTGCGTCGGCGTCAGTCCTTCCGGAACCAGTTCGTGCGGGTATGCGTAGTTCAGGTCCTTCAACGTGAAGCGGCATTGTTCGGCGATGCGCACGCTGGCATCGAGCAGGGCGGGTGGATAAAGCTCGGCCAGATCCTCGATGCGGCGCAGGTGGCGTTCGCCGTTCGGGTGCAGCGCGTGCCCGGCCTCGGCGACCGTGGTGTTCAGGCGGATCGCGGCCAGCGTGTCCTGCAACGCGCGTCGCGAACGCACGTGCATGTGCACGTCGCCGCAGGCCACCGCCGTCAGACCATGGGTTTCGGCGAGTTCGAGCAGGGCGGCCAGCCGTTCCGCATCCTGCGCGCCGCGATGCAGTTCGACGGCGAGATGGGCGCGATCGGCGAAGAGGGATTGCAACCAGCGGATGGCATCGGCGTCGGCGGCCGTCAGTGCCGGCAACAGCAGCGCGATCAATCCATCGCCGCGTCCGACGATATCCTCGCGCGTCAGCCGATATGTGCCCTTGGCCGAGGCCCGCCGGCCCAGCGTGATGATGCGGCAGAGATTGGTGTAGCCGCCATGGTCGATGCACAGCAGCACGAAGCGGATGCCGTCGACCAACGTGAATTCGGCACCGACGATCAGCCGCAGTCCGGTCTTCTCCGCCGCCTCATGCGCACGCACGATGCCGGCGAGCGAACACTCGTCGGTGATCGCGAGCGCCTCATACCCCAACTGCTTCGCGCGCCGGAACAGTTCCAGCGCACTCGACGCCCCACGCAGGAACGTGAAGTTCGACAGACAATGAAGTTCGGCGTAGGCGACGGCCATGGCGGATCACGCGTAGATCCCCTGCACGAACCAGTCGCGGGGTGCCTGCCGGTTCCGGAACCCCCAGAGGCGGGCGCCGTCGTTCTGGTCGAGGCGGTAGTAGTCGCGGGTCGCGTCGGCCTCGTCCCACCAGCCGCTTTCGATGCGTTCGGGCAGGCTGAGCTTCGCCTTGCGCCAGTCGAAGCCCGGCCATTGTTCGATCGGCGTGGGTTGCGGCAGCAGGAACATCGGGCGCGGCGGGATGGTGACCCGATGTTTTGTGGTTGGGGCCGGATGCCCTGTGGGAGGGCCATTCATGGCCCGATCTGTCGGGTTCTCGGATCGGGCCACCAGTGGCCCTCCCACAAAGCGCATGGATACGGCGCATTCGGGCCGATGGTCCGCCTGCACGGCGAAGCGTTCGACCGCGCTGTCGCCGAGCCGGCCTTGCAGGCGGTCGAGCAGTTGTTGTGCGTCTTCGGGCGCTTCGCCGTGACGCACGAACAGGTCACGCGAGGGCGCATCGAGCGCCTGGGTTTCGGTCAGTTCCAGCGTCAATGCGGTGCAGCCTTGCGGCAGGGCCAGGCGGTCGAGACGTGCACGCACGACGGCGACCAGGTGTTCGCGGTCGGCGGACGCCTGGCCGAGACCGAGGTCGACCACGGTGTCCGGATGGTCTTCGTGCGCGAAGCTCAGGCGCAGGCGCGTGGTCGCGCGCTGGCAGGCGATGAGCCAGTGCGCCGCGGCGACGAGCAGGCGCCGCGCCGGGAACAGCAGGGCGGTGCTGCTCGCGATGGCGTAGGGCCATTCGAGGTGCTGGCGGAAGCGTTCGGCGAGGCGCATCGGCACGACCACGTCGGCGCAACGCCCGAGCAGGCGATCGAGATGGTCCGGCACGACCTGGCCGAACCGGCGCGCGACTTCGGCCCGCGGCAGGCGCAGCAGAGCGCCGTAACTGCGCACGCCGACCGCGGCCAGCGCTTCGCAGGTCTCGGCCGGCAGGTCGCCATGCACGAGCGCGAGCGGTGCGACGATGTCGCGCAGGGTTTCGGTATCGCGCACGATGCGGCCGATGCCGGCCTGCGCGAACAGGCGCGCGGCGGCAGGCGTGGCGGCGACACCGGCCATGCAGGCGTAGGCCTCGCGTTCGAGATCGGTGGCGATGGCCTGAAGCAGCCTGCGCTCGTTGCCGAACAGCCGGCACGAGGCGCCGATCTCGACCAGCAGCGTGTGCGTGCCATGGCGTGCGACCTGGGCGCTGTAGCCGAGCGCCCACAGCGCCAGGTTCTGCATCGCCGCGTCTTCGTCCTGCGGCCGGCGCGTTTCCGTCTTCAATCCCGCACACAGTGCCTGGGCCGCGCCGAGCACCTGTCCGGCACGCACGCCCGCTGCGCGTGCCACCGCATTCGCGGCGACGACGATGCGCCGCGCGCCCTGGGCTTCGACGATGGCCAGCGGTTCGGATAGCGCTTCGGCGCCCGGGCGGGTGTCGAGCGCGAGGCGCGGGAATTGCAGCGCGAGCCAGAGCATGGTCGTGGCCTCAGCGTGCGCGCACGAAGGGCAGGACGCGCGCGGATGCCGCTTCGGCATGCACGGACACGCCTTGCGGCGAGCGGCGCAGCACGAAGCGGCCGAGGTCGCCGAGCGCACCGCGGCATTTGACGATGCGCAAATGTTCGCCGTCGAGCGCGAGTCGCAGCGCGGCCGGCGAAGCCTGGTCGGCATGGGCGAGCGGTCGATACAAGACGGCCAGGCTGCGTCCGGCCTCGGCCGCGAGTTGAAGGCGGCGCAACGCGTTCGGTTCGCTTTGGCCGAGCCACAACGCGATCGCGCCGCAGACGCCGCTGCGCAGGGCCTGTTCGGCCGCCCACAAGGCCTGTTCGGTGGTGGCGCAGCGCAGGTGCGCGAAGCGTTCGAGATCGATGCCCGCGGCTGCGAGCGCTGGCGCATACGGCAGGTGCGGCGCCGACACGAACAGCAGCCAGCGGCCATCATTCATTGCACGCGCGAAGGCGGGCAGCATCAGACTCAGTTCGCCGAGGCCGGGTCGGGCATGGCAGACCTCGGTGAGCGCCTGCAACGGCCAGCCGCCGCCGGGCAGGGCGGCATCGAGTTCGCGATGGCCGCTGGCCAGTGTCGGCGTCGTCGCATGACGTTCGCCGCCGCGCCAGACGTCGGGACGGTGCAGCAGGGATTCGATCGTGGCGGCCATGTCACAGACTCCGGCGGATGACACCGACGACGCGGCCTTCGATGACCAGGTCGCCGTCGACGTCGATGGGGGCGTAATCGGGATTCGCGGGCAGCAGGCGGATGCGCCCGGCCTTGCGTTCGAAGGTCTTCACCGTGGCTTCGTCGTCGATGCGCGCGACCACGATCTGGCCATTCGCCGCCTCGCGGCCGCGCGCCACCGCGACGAAATCGCCATCGTGGATGCCGGCGTCGCGCATGCTGTCGCCGCGCACGCGCAGCAGGAAGTCGGGCGTCGGCGTGAACAACTGCGGATCGAGCGCGAGTTCGTCCTCGATCGACTGCTCGGCCAGGATCGGCTGGCCGGCGGCGACGCGACCGACCAGGGGCAGGCGCAGCACGCGTTCGTCATTGGCGGCGGCGCGACGCGGCACGGGCTGGGCACGCGCCGGTTTCAGCACCCGGATCCCCCGCGCCACCGGCAGGATCGCGATGTAACCCTTGCGCTCCAGCGCGCGCAGGTGCTGCTCGGCGGCGTTCGGGCTGGTCGCGCCGAGCGCGGCCGAGATTTCCGGACGGGTCGGCGGATAACCGCGCTCGGCGATCGAGCGTTCGATCAGGTCGAGTACGTCTTTCTGGCGGGGGCTGAGGGGTTCGTTCATGCTGTAAATAATTACAGTATTCGGAGGCGTTCGGCAACGGCCCCAGTCTCCGACCCCGCCATCTCGGAACCTGAGACGGCTTCTCAGGCAAACCCGATATCCCGATGAAACCTCATGAATTCCCGGGGTGGACGCAGAATCTGCTTGAACTCGGTTCCGCGGGAATACAGCTTCGCCGAGGTGGATCTGGCAGCGGTCCCTGATCACGCTGTTCGCCGCCGTCTGGACGCATGCCCTGTTCCGGCACCAGCCGGGCAGAGTGTCAGGGGCTGGACAAATTCACGGCTTGCATGCAGAAGTTCACATTCACTATTTGCACGAAGGAGGCCCCACCATGCAGATTCGTCCGCTTCTCCCGGTGATCCTTGCCTGCGCCTCGACCGTGGCGCTTGCCGCGCCCCTGGGTACGGCGTTCACGTACCAGGGTCAGCTCAAGGCATCCGGCGATGTGACGACAGGGTTGTATGACTTCGAGGTCTGCTTGTTCGATTCACCCGGCGGTCCCACGCCGCTGGCTTGCGCGGCGCCTTTCGATAACGTGCCGGTCGAGGACGGGGTATTCACCCTGGCACTGGATTTCGGTTCGGTCTTTGCCGGCGAAGAACGCTATCTGGAGCTTCGTGTCCGCCCCGGGGACAGCGTCGCCAGCCATACTGCGTTGTCCCCGCGCCAGTTGATCCGGCCGGCGCCGGAAGCCCTGCATGCCCGCGCATTGTCTGCCGCCGCCCAGAGCGGCTTGCCCGGCATCAGCGTCATCGACGATCCCGTGAACAGCGTGGGTGATTCCCTGTCGTTGGCGGTGCCCTCCGATGGCTTGCCGGTGATGAGCTATTGGGATAACACGGCGGGCGCCCTGAAGGTGGCGAAATGCGTCGACGCGGCCTGCCGTGGCACGCCGACCATCACCGTGGTGGATGACGAAGGCAACCTCGGGCGCTACACCTCGATCGCGATCGGTGCCGATGGGCTGCCCATCATCAGTTATGTCGATCAGCCCCAGGCCATCCTTCGCGTCGCGAAGTGCCTGGACGCTGCGTGCACCAGCACGACACGGACCACCATCATCGACCTGGCAGGCTCCTCGCTATTCAATACCGCCATCGCGGTGCCGAGCGACGGCTTGCCGGTGATCGGTTTCAACGCCAACAACGCACTGCGGGTGGCCAAATGCAGCAATGCCGCCTGCACCAGTTCGCTGATGGTTATCGCGGATAGCGACTTTGGCGCCGGCGAAGACGTCAGCATCGCCATCGGGGCGGACGATCTGCCGGTCTTCAGCTATCGACTGGCCGGTGCGTTGCGCGTGCTGAAATGCGGTTTGGCCGATTGCAGCGGCTCGAATACCCTCATCAATGCGGACGACCCGGCCAATGACGTGGGCTCCGACTCTGCGATCGCCGTGAGCAACAACGGTTTTCCGCTGGTCGCCTACCGCGATATCACCGCGGGCGGGCTCAAGTACATTCGCTGTGGCAATGCCGCATGCAGTTCCGGCAACAACATCGTCACGATCCCGATGCCCGCGGGCATCGTCTACACGATCGATCTCGTGGTCGGACCGGACGGCATGCCGGTGATCAGCTACTACCAGGACGGCGATCAGGCCCTGCGCATCATTCGTTGCGCCACGCTGCGATGTGAATTCGGCTTGACGACCAGCACCATCGAAGGCGCGAAGTCGCAGGTGATTTTCGGGGGCAGCCATGCCCTTGCTCTGGGGCAGGATGGTCTTCCGGTCGTGGCCTACGGCGCATTTTCGGCTGGAACGAATTCGGTCAAGTTCGCCAAGTGCGGCAGCCGGAGCTGCCAATGATCGGCGCGCTGCGATGGCCGATGTGGCTCGCTTGCGGGCTGTGGGCTTCCGGTGCCGGGGCACAGGAGCCAGCGAATGCCGCGCAGGGCGCGGCCTACAGTGTCGACGTCTGGACCATTGACGGCGGGGGCGGTCATTCGAGCGGCGGCGTCTTCGGCGTGCACGGCACCATCGGCCAACCCGATGCCGAGCCGCTGCACCCCGCGACCGGAGGCGGCTTCGCGATCACGGGCGGATTCTGGGCGGCCGCCATCCCGCCGGCACCGAAACCGGACGACGTCTTCGAGGACGGCTTCGAAACCCCCGCGCCACCTTGATCGGGTAGCGGGCCGAATCGTGCCTCATGCGAGCAAATGCCGGCCCAGCGTGATCACGCTCAATAGGCTGACCAACCCGCCGACCGCTGCCGTGGTGATGCGTGCCGGCAGGTGGCGGGTGAGCCAGGCGGCGAAGGGGGCGGCGATGAGGCCGCCGAGCAGGAGGCCGACGACGGCCTGGCCGTAGACGTGGCCGAGCGTGCCGATGAAGACCGCGCTGATCGCGAGGCTGACGAAGAACTCGGCGGCGTTCGCGGTGCCGATGGCGATGCGTGGCGGCAGGTGTTGCGCGATCAGGCTGGTGCTGGTCATCGGGCCCCAGCCGCCGCCGCCGACGGCGTCGAGGAACCCGGCGGCGAGCGCGAGGCGCTTGGTGCGTCTTGGCGCTGCGGGTTGTTCCGGCGCCGGACGATTGCGCCAGGCGCGCAGCACCAGCGACAGGCCGAGGATCAGCAGGTAGGCCGCGACCAAGGCCCCGAGCCAGGGCGTCTGCAGATGGCTGAGCACGAAGGCGCCGACCATGCCGCCCAGCGCGCCGGGCAGGGCGAGCCGCAGCAGCAGGCGCTTGTCGACATTGCCGAAGAAGCCGTGGCTCAGGCCGGAGACGCCGGTCGTCGCCAACTCGGCCATGTGCACGCTGGCCGAGGCCAGCGCCGGCGCCATGCCGAGTCCGAGCAGCAGGGTGGAACTGGTCACGCCGTAGGCCATGCCGAGCGCGCCGTCGATGGATTGCGCGATCAGGCCGATGCCGATGAAGGGGATCAAAGCAGTCGAAAACATGGGGCGCCCGTGACGTTGCCCCGGCAGTGTCGAGTGATCGACACCGGGCCGGAAATGCCGCTCCGGCATAAGTTCATCGCCAGCGATTGTTTCTGCGTCGCGCGTACGGCACCTAGTCTGGCCGCCATTCCGAACGAGTGGCCGCCATGTCCGCACAGCCGATCTTCCCGCCGCTTCCGCTGCTCGACGCCGAGCGCAGCGCGTTGCTCGCGCGGCTGACCGAGGGCCTCGACGCCGCCGCGCTGCACTGGATCTCCGGCTACGCGGCCGGGCTGGCCGCACGCGGCGCACCGACGCTGGTGGTGGTGCCGGCCAGAGATCGCGACGTGGAGGTCGCATCGACGCGCATCACCGTGCTCTACGGCAGCCAGACCGGCAATGCCAAGCGCGAAGCCGAACGCCTGGCCGAGGCCCTGCGCGGCGAAGGCGCCGAGGTGCGCCTGGTCCGCGCCGACGCCTATCCGACCCGCGAGCTGGCCGAGGAGCGCGTGTTGTTCGTCGTCATCAGCACGCAGGGCGAGGGCGAACCGCCGGACGATGCCCGCGGCTTCGTCGAGTTCGTCTCCGGCCGGCGCGCGCCCAAGCTCGATCGACTGCAGTTCGCTGTGCTGGGCTTGGGCGACTCCAGCTATCCGCAATTCAATGCGATGGGGCGATTGCTCGACGCGCGTTTCGAGGCGCTCGGCGCGAAGCGACTGTTCGCACGCGGCGACGCCGATGTCGATGTCGCCACCGTCGCCGTGCCCTGGGCCACGCAGGCCCGCGAACAGGTGCGCGCGCTGAAGCCCGCGAGTGCGGCATCGGTCGTTCCGGTCGCAGCAGTCACCGCTTCCCACGGCACCTGGCACAAGGATCAGCCCTACACGGCCGAGTTGATCGTCAACCAGCGCATCACCGCGCGCGACAGTGCGCAGGACGTGCGCCATCTCGAAATCGCGCTCGATCCGGCGCTGTCGTACGAACCGGGCGACGCGCTCGGCGTGAAGCCGCGCAACGCGCCTGCCCTCGTCGAACGCGTGCTGCATCGCCTCGGCTGGTCCGGCCACGAGAGCGTGCGCATCGGCGACGAGATCCGCTCCGCGCACGATTGGCTCGAAGGCCATCGCGAACTGACGCGCCTGCATCGCGGCTTCGTGCAGCAGCACGCGACACGTGCGACGTCGAACGCACTCGACGCGCTGCTCGCGGTGGATGCGCCGGCATTC
>CALMWD010000104.1 GCA_937873105.1 uncultured Rhodanobacteraceae bacterium | reverse complement strand
GCGGCGCGCCCCGCGCGACCGCCCCACGCGCGCCTGGCTGGCCAACCATGCCGAGGCGCGCGGCGACTTCGCCACGGCGCTGACCCAGACCGACCAGCTGCTGCGCATCGCGCCGGGCCAGCTGCCGGACGCCCTGCCCCTGCTCGCGTCCTTCGCCGCCGTGCCGGAAGCGCGCACCGCCCTGTTGCGCGTGCTCGGCGAACAGGACCCGCCCTGGCGGGCCGCCTTCCTGCACTGGCTGGCGCGACAACCCGACGCCCTGCCCCTGATCGGCGCCCTGTTCTCGCCGCTGCGCGCGGCGCCGGTGCCGCTCGACGCCGCCGAGCGCGGCGCCTGGATCGACCGTCTGCAGCGCGAGGGCCGCATCGCCGAGGCCCAGTTCCTGTGGATCGAGGCGCAGCCGCCGGAGCGGCGACGCCTGCTCGGCAACCTGTTCGACGGCGGCTTCGAGCTGCCGCCGGACAACGCCGGTTTCGGCTGGGTCTTCCAGGCCGTGCCGGGCGCGACCATCCACCAGGAACCGGGCAGCGGGGTCGGCGGCACGCAGGCCCTGGTCATCGATTTCCACGACCGCCGCGTGCCCTTCGCCCACGTGCAGCAGCGCCTGGCCCTGCCGCCCGGACCCTATGCCCTCCATGGACGCGTGCGCCTGGACGGCCTGCGCAACGAGCGCGGCCTGCGCTGGCGCCTGCGCTGCGACGACGGCCGCATCCTCGCCGACAGCGCGCCCTTCCACGGCAGCAGCGCCTGGCGCGACTTCGCGGTCGCGTTCGAACGCCCGGTCGAGGCCTGCAGCGGCCAGGTGCTGCTGCTGCGCCTGGACGCACGCATCGCCCCGGAACAGATGATCGGCGGCCGCGTCTGGTTCGACGACCTGCGCATCGCGGCGGTCAAGGATTGACCGGCCATGACGGGCAGTGCGATCCTCTTGCCGTCGTATCTCCCCGAACCGGCCCGGTTCGGGCGGTCATCCACAAGGAGTGACGCATGAAATCCCTGGTCTACGCAGTGCTCGGCTTCGGCCTGTTGTCCGGTGGCGCCCAGGCGGCCGACGCCGTGGCCGCCCCGTTGCAGGCGACCCTGAAGGAAACCACCGGCTCGGTGCTGGTCAATCAGGGCGAACAGTTCGTCGAGCTCGCGCCGGGCGCGATGCTCAAGCCCGGCGACCGCGTCATGTCGATGGAAGACTCCAAGGCCCTGGTGCGGTATTTCGACGATTGCGAGGTCGAGGTCGAAGCCGGCAACGTCTACACCATCGACGAACGCCTGCCCTGCCCCTGCCTCGACTTCAGCGACGAGACCGATCCGGTCGCGACCCTGGTCGAATCCACCGGCGAACTGGCGCTGCGCCAGTACGACCAGTCGTACTCGCCGATCACCGCCGGCCAGATGTTGAACGTGGGCGACCGCGTGCGCATCGCCAACGAGTCCAAGGGCCTGTTCGAGTACCGCGACGGCTGCCGCGAGGAAGTGGCCGAGTCCAGCGACTTCGAGATCCCGGACCGCTCGCCCTGCCTGTGCGCGGCCCTGGCCTTCGACAAGGTGGCCCCGACCGGCCTGCCGGTGGCCCTGCAGCCGCGCGTCGTGATCCCGACCATCATCGCCGCCTGCCTGGCCATCGACAACGACGACGGCAACTTCAACTGCAAGGACGAACAAGCCAGCCCCTGAGCACCCGGGCTTGCGTATCATCGATCGGGCCGCCGCGTGCGGCCCGATGCGTTTTTGGAGTCCGACTTGCCGCACGTCCCCCATGAACCGACCGGCGGCCGCGCCACCCTGCTGCTGACCGGTGCCTACCTCGGCCTGTGCGTGCTGCTCGGCGGCGGCACCCGCCAGGGCCTGCCGGCCGAGGCCGTGCTGCAACTGCTGGCCCTGCCCCTGATCGTGCATGGCCTGGTGCGATGGTCGGCGCGGCCGCGATCGACCGCCGCGCGCCTGGCCCTGGCCTGGGCGGTGCTGGTCCCGGTCGGCTTCCTGCTGCAATGCCTGCCGCTGCCGCCGTCGTTGTGGACGACACTCGGCGGGCGCGCCGAACTGGTCGAGGAATTGCAGGCCGCCGGGGTCGCGGTCGGCTGGCACGCGCTGTCGCTGGACCCGGATGCCAGCCTGCGTGCGGCCCTGGCCTGGCTGCCGCCGCTGGCGCTCGGCCTGCTCACCCTGGGCCTGCACCGGACGCAGCAGGTGCGTCTGCTGCAGGGCGTGCTCGTGATCGCGCTGGCCAGCGCCGTGCTCGGCCTGGCGCAGCTGGCCGGCGGTCCGGAGAGTCCGCTGCGCTGGCACGCGGTGACCAATCCGCAGGCGGCGGTCGGTCCGTTCGCGAACCGCAACCACCTCGCCGCCCTGCTGGTCCTGGCCCTGCCGCTGGCGGCCGCGCAGATGATCAATGCCGGCGCCCGCATCGTCGCCGGCGAACAACGGCCGCGCCGCACCGCGGCCCTGACCGTGGGCATCGTCGCCGGCGTGCTGCTGCTGCTGTCCCTGGCCATGGTGCGTTCGCGCGCCGGCGTGGGGCTGGCCGCGGTCGCGGCGGTGGCCGCCGCCCTCATGCTCTGGCGACGCCACGAGGACGACGACCGCCCGCGCCGCGGCGTGAAGCGCTGGCTCGGCCTGGCCGGACTCGGCGGCCTGGTGCTCGGCATCCAGTTCGGTTTCTGGGGCCTGCTGCAGCGCTTCGAGGCCGACCCGATGGACGACCTGCGCTGGACCATCACCCGCAACACCCTGGTGGCCGCCGATCACTTCGGCGCCTTCGGCGTCGGCGCCGGCGGCTTCGTCGCCGCCTACCAGTCGACCGAACCGGACGCCGACCGCCAGTCGGTGCTGATCAATCGCGCCCACAACGACTGGGCGGAATGGCGCCTCGAAGGCGGCTGGCCGCTGATCGCCGCGATCGCGCTGGGCCTGGTCCTGCTGGCCTGGCGCAGCGTCGCCGCCTGGCGCCATCGCGGCGACCCCGCGGTCTGGCAACGCGCCGCCGCGATCGGCCTGTGGCTGGTGCTGCTGCACTCGCTCGGCGACTATCCGCTGCGGACCACCGCCATCGCCGGCGTCGGCGCGGTGCTGGCCGCCTCTCTGTGCGCGCGCGAACGTCACGCATCGCGGGCTGCCGACGAATATGCTCCGGGATGGTCGACATGAAGGTTCTGGTCACCGGCGGCGCCGGCTACATCGGCAGTCACACCTGCGTCGTCCTGCTCGAGGCCGGGCACCAGGTCGTGGTGCTCGACAACCTCAGCAATGCATCGGCGACGTCCTTGCGGCGCGTCCAGGAGATCGCCGGGCGCAGCCTGCGCTTCGTCGT
>CALMWD010000103.1 GCA_937873105.1 uncultured Rhodanobacteraceae bacterium | reverse complement strand
ACGGACGAATACGGCGGCACGCTGGAGAATCGCGCGCGCCTGCTGCGCGAGCTGATCGAAGACACCAAGGACGCCGTGGGCGACCGCTGCGGCGTGGTGGTCCGCCTCGCCATCGACCAGCTGCTCGGTCCCGACGGCCTGACCGCGGAGAGCGAGGGCCGCGACGTCATCGCCCTGCTTGCCGAACTGCCCGACCTCTGGGACGTGAACATCGCCGACTGGAGCAACGACAGCCAGACCGCGCGCTTTTCGGCCGAAGGCTTCCAGGAGCCGTACCTGCGCGACCTGAAGGCGCTGACCCGCAAGCCTGTGGTCGGTGTCGGTCGCTACACCTCGCCGGATGCGATGGTGCGCGTGATCCGCTCGGGACTGATGGACCTGATCGGTGCGGCGCGGCCCTCGATCGCCGATCCCTTCCTGCCGAAGAAGATCGAGACCGGACAACTCGACGCGATCCGCGAATGCATCGGCTGCAACATTTGCGTCACCGGCGACAACGACTGCGTGCCGATCCGCTGCACCCAGAACCCGACCATGGGCGAGGAATGGCGCCGCGACTGGCATCCGGAACGGATCGCGCCGAAACGCAGCGAACGCGGCGTGCTCGTGGTCGGCGCCGGTCCGGCCGGGCTCGAACTGACGCGCGCGCTCGGCCAGCGCGGCTACGAGGTCACGCTGTGCGACGCGGCCGATACCGCCGGCGGGCGCCTGCGCTTCGAGTCGAAACTGCCCGGCCTCGCCACCTGGCAACGCGTCGCCGACCATCGCCTGCTGCAGATCGGCAAGATGCCGAACGTGCAGTGCCTGCGCGGCAGCGCGGTGTCGGCCGACGACGCATTGGCCTTCGGGGCGTCCGCGATCTTCGTCGCCACCGGTGCCCGCTGGCGCACCGACGGGCTGGGTCGTACACATCCGCGACCGATCCTGGACGCGATCGGCACGCGCGTGCTGTCGCCCGACGCCGCCCTGCGTGGCCAGGCCGTCTCCGGACCGCTGGTGATCTACGACGACGACCACTACGTGCTCGCCGGCGCGCTCGCCGAACGTTATGCCCGCGACGGCGTGACGGTGCATTACGTGACGCCCGCCGCCAAGGTCTCGGAGTGGACCGCGCAGACGATGGAGCAGTCGCGCGTACAGCGGCGGCTGATCGAACTCGGCGTGCGCATCCACACGCAGCACGAGATCGCGGCCGTCGCGCCGGAGGGCGACGGTCTGCGCATCGAACTCGCCGGCATCTACGGCGGCCCGGGCACGATCATCGAGGCGAACACGCTGCTGCCGGTGACGATGCGCGATCCCGACGATGCGCTGTATCAGTCGCTGGTGGCGCGCGAGTCCGAATGGTCCGATGCCGGCGTACGCGAGGTGCATTGCGTCGGCGACGCGTTCGCGCCGGGCACGATCGCCGCCGCGGTGTATTCGGGCCACAAGGCCGCACGCGCCTTCGACGAACCCGAGGTCGACCTCGACGCGGTGCCGTTCAAGCGCGAACGCATCGCGCTCGACTGAGCCGGCGTCCACTGGTCAGGGCGACGGCCAGCGGTTCGCGCGCTCGGCGAAATCCTTCGAACCGGCGCGCACGACGCAGAAGCGCTGGCCGGTCGGCGCCTGCATCACGCACCAGGTCTGCACGCGCCTGACCACGCTCGCGCCGAGTGCTTCGAGCCGCTTCACTTCCGCCTCGATGTCGTCGGTCTCGATGTCGAGATGCACGCGGCTCTCGTGCTCGACCTTCTGCACCTCGACATGCAGTCGCTCGTGCGGATCGACCAGGCGCACGTACTTCTCGCCTTCCTCGTCCGGCAGCGCGCGCACCGGCATGCCCAAGGCCGCGCCCCAGAATGCCGCCGCCCGCGGCAGGTCCTCGGTACGGCAATCGATGATGAAACCGGCAAGCTGGCTCTGGTGCATGGTCGATGGTCTCAATGCACCCAGCGCCCGGCGCGGCGGCGGAGCACGGGGCGGGGTTGCGGGTCGGGATTCGCGCCTTCGTCGGGCGTGGGCGGTTGTTCGCGCCAGTATTGCTGCACGTCGGCGACGGCGCCGCCGATGGCGCGCAACAGCTGTTCGCGGTCTTCCTCGTCGAGTTCGGCCAGCTGTTCGCTGGTGTCGGATTCGAACAGGCCTTCGTCGGCGGAGATGCGGATGATCGGGTCGAGCAGGTCCATCAGCCGCGGGTCGCCAGTCATGCGCGCTTCCCAGACCGGGCCGCGCAGGTCGATGCCGATGCTGAAGCCTTCGCACCAGCCGACCGCGGCGAGGTCGGCGCCGCCGTCCTCATCCTCGTATTCGCCGAAGATCGGTTCGTAGGTCAGGGCTTCGAGTTCCTGCACCACCGAGTTGTACAGGCGCACCAGCAGGCTGAGGATGCGGTTGGCCTGGTCAGCGTCGTCGAAGCCGGTGTCCTCGTCGATCACGTGCGGCAGCCATTCGCTGGCCGGCACCGGCTCCGGACCGGCGACGATGGCGGACAGGAGGCCGTGCACGCCGTCCAGCATCAGGCCGTCGGGGCCCGGATGCGCGACCAGGTAGTCGTGCAACTCGTCGAGTTCGCCGGCGTCGAGGCCGTAGGGCGTGCTGTGCGACATCGCGGTTCGTGCATTCCGTCACGTCCCCTCGGACGCGTCGCGATGCAGTGTAGCGTTGCCTGCGCCACTTGGACGAAGCGCACGCGGTCTGCACAATCGCGCGTCCCGCTGGAGATCACGATGCTGCTTGGTTCGCCCCGCAAGACCCCCGGCCGCAATCTCGGCGTCGTGCTGATCATCGCAACGCTGGCGATGCTGGCCGCCTCCGGCATCGGCCCGACCGACCGCCTGACCTGGTGGATGGAAGTGATCTGGGTCGTCGTCGGCCTGCCCCTGGTGCTGCTGGCCTGGCCGCGCTTTCCGCTGACGCGCCTGCTCTGCGTGCTGCTCGTGATCCATGCCGGCATCCTCGTGCTCGGCGGCCACTACACCTATGCCAAGGTCCCGCTCGGCGACTGGTTCCGCGACTGGTTCGAACTCTCGCGCAACCACTACGACCGCCTCGGCCATTTCGCCCAGGGCTTCGTGCCGGCGATCCTGGCGCGCGAGTTGTTGTTGCGCAAAACCGGCCTCAAGCCGGGCGGCTGGCTGTTCTACCTGTGCGTGAGTTGCGCGCTGGCCTTCAGCGCCTTCTTCGAGATGATCGAATGGTGGTCGGCGGTGATCATGGGCGGCAAGGCCGAAGCCTTCCTGGCCACCCAGGGCGACATCTGGGACACGCAGTGGGACATGTTCCTGGCGATGTGCGGCGCGATCCTGTCGCAGCTCCTGTTCGCGCGCCAGCACGATCGCGAACTCGGACTGATGCGATGACGCCGGAGATCCTGCACGTCACGGCCGCGGACGGCGCGACGGCCGAGCTGATCGTGCATCCGTCGCCGCAGGGCGAGTTCGTCTACTGGCTGCCCGCGCTCGGCGTCACCGCCCGCCACTATGCGCGCTTCGCCGAGGTGCTGGCCGCCGAAGGCATCGGTCTGGCGCGGCACGAATGGCGCGGCGCCGGGTCGAGCAACCTGCGCGCGCGTCGCGGCGTCGACTGGCGTTATCGCGACCTGCTCGCCGACATCCGCGATGGCCTCGCGGCCTTGCGCGTCCGGCATCCCGACGCACGCATCTGGATCGGCGGCCACAGCCTCGGCGCGCAGTTCGCTGCCCTGGCGCTGGCCCGCGATCCGTCGCTGGCCGGCGTCATCATCGTCGCCAGCGGCACGCCGTACTGGCGCAGTTTTCCGTGGTGGCAACGGCCGATCCTGCTCGGCGTGTTCGCCTGGTTCCGCCTGTTGTCCGACCTGTTCGGCTATTTCCCCGGCCGCCGCACCGCCTTCGCCGGCAACGAGGCGCGTTCGGTCATCCACGACTGGATCCGGAGCGGCCTGAGCGGCCGCTACCGCCACGCCTGGCCCGAAGGCGAGCTCGACGCCGAACTGCGCGAGCGCACGCAGCCGCTGTTCGCCCTCCACCTGCGCGACGACCGCTTCGCGCCGCCCTCGTCCTTCGACGAACTCGTCTCCCGCCTGCCGAACGCGCCGAAACGGATCCACCACCTCGTCCCGACCGACTTCGAGTCCGGCAAGGCCGATCATTTCTCGTGGATGAAGGACCCGGCGCCGATCGCCCGGCGCATCCGCGAGTTCATCGTCGCACCCCATGCCTGAGCGGTGATCCGCGACGGCAGGCGCGAACGTATGTGGCGGTGTCCACGGAGATCCGCCATGTCGCTGCACCGAACCCTCGTCCCCGTTTTGCTCGCCGTGCTTGCGCTGGCCAGCGAGGCCGCATCCGCCGATGACGGCGGGATCCGGCTCGGCTTCGGGGAGGTGCCGGGGTATACCGCCTACAACATCGCCGGCCAGAGCTATATCGACGTCGCGGCGGCGGCGAGTTCGCGCTTCGACCGCACCTGGGTCTTCATCGAGGGCCACCCGATGTCGCAGCAGCTGCACGTGGCGCGCATCTTCAGTGCCAGTGGCCTGCTCGACACCGGCTTCGGCCCGGGAATGGATGGCCGTCGCAGCGTGACCCTGCCGGCACCGCTGGCCGGTCCCGCGGTGAACGGCGCGATCGCACAGGACGATGGCATGGTGCTCGCGTACGGTCGCCTGCGCGAAGCCATCGACGGCGACTACGCCGGTTTCATCTGCCGCTTCACCGCCTCGGGCGCGCTGCATGCGGCCTACGGCAGCAGCGGATGCGTCGTGATCCGCAGCATGATCGCCGGCAACGAGTCGCTGGAAGTGACCGATGTCGCGATCGATGGCTTCGGCCGGGCCGTGCTGACCGGTTTCTACCAGGCACTGGGCCAGGAACCGCCGGTGGTCGAACGCCGCTTCCTCACGCGCCTGACCGAGAACGGCACGCCCGATCTCGAGTTCGCCGGCGGCGCCGCCTTCCTGACCTTGCCGCAATGGACCGACCATTCGGACTACCACCGCCCGGCCGCGGTCCGGATCGATGCCCAGGGCCGCATCGTCCTGCTCTCGACGGTGTCGCTGCACTGGCAATCCAGCGACTACGACCTGCTGCTGCAACGATTCGATGACGGCGGATCGCCGGATCCGGGTTTCGCCAGCAACGGCACCCGCGTGATCAGCTTCGATGTGCCCGGCGATCTGGCCGACAGCGGACGCGACCTCGAACTGCTCGCCGACGGGCGTCTGCTTGTGCTTGGTCGGGCCGGCGGCAATGCCCCGAAGATCGCGCTGGTCCGCTTCGATGCGGACGCGACCCAGATCGATCCCGGCTTCAACGGTGGCGCCGTGCGCATCGAGGAACAGCCGAGTCCGCTCCCGCTCGATCCCGCCGAACTGGTCGTGGACGACCTCGGACGCAGCTACATCGTCGCCGAGGGCGGGACGTTTCCGCTGCGGCAGCAATGGGTGCTGCGCCATCGCGACGACGGCCTGCCCGACCCCGACTTCGGCGACCAGGGCCGCACCGAGATCACCGGCCAGGCATTGACCGGCGACGCCACGCTGAACGCCTTCAGGATCGTCCACGCGACGCTGGTCGGCCGTACCCAGCTCCTGGTGACCTGCACCTTGAACGCCGACGACATCCTCGCCAAGCGGGCCTTCCATTACGCCCTCGGCGCCGAAGGCCTGTTCCGCGACGGCTTCGATTGAGCCGACGTCGTCACTCGAAGCCGGAACTCAACAAGGCCTCGGACTCGAAGGCGCCGCGGTCGAGCGCGCCTTCCTGGATGCGCGCGCGCCCGGAGGCGTCCAGGCTGGTCGAGCCGCCGCTGGGATTTGCCAGCCCGGTGTTGCGCAGCGGCGAATCGGCGCGCGGACGGGGGTTGTCGAAGGAGACCAGCTTGGGATCGCCGTAGGACGAGTTGAAGTCGACCGCGAACCACCCGTAGGTGCTGCCGATATGGTTATGGCGCGCCGTGACATTGGCCGCACCCACGTAAACATCATGTTCGTCGCCGTTGTCCGTGTTTCCCCAGACCACGTTGTTGCTCAACGAGAAGATGCCTTCGCCGTTGAGGATCAGGCCACCCTTGCCGTCGGTGCCGGTGACGACGTTGCCGACGATGGTGTTGTTGTTGAGGTAGACGTAGCCTGGGCTGGACACGCCAAGCGCCCCCCAACGCGAGGTCGAGTTGCCGACGAACACGGAACTGCGGATGCGCAGAGTGCCACTGCCCATGGTCACGCGCACCGGCGGGATGAAGTTGTCGCCCAGCTTCACGTTGTCGATGAAGCGCATGTTGTCGAACCAGGCATTCACCGGCGACGCAGCGGTCAGGGGCAGCTCGAACAGGCCGAAGGGCATCGTGGTGAATCCGCGCTGCAGGGTGAAGTTGCGCAGTTGCACGTCGCCGCTGACGTCGGCACCGTTGCCGATCAGCAGCAATCGATGCGTCAACTGGCCGTCGATGACCGTGGCGGCGGGATCGAGCTGGGTCTGCGAGGTGCAGGTCGCGTTCCAGCCGCCGCTGAGGCTGAGGTTTCGCCCATTCTCCAACGTGTGCGAGAACATGTAGCCGCCCGCCACATCGGGCTGGCGCGTGTAGGTGCCCGGCACCATGCGCACGTCGTCGTGCTCGCCGTTGTTGCGCGCGCTGGTCAGGGCATTGTGGAGCTGGGTGGCGTTGCCGACGCAGTACATCGCGGCCTGGGCCGGGGTGAAGGCTGCGGTGGCCAGCAGGGCGCTGGCGAGGAACCGTTGGACACGCATGAGGACATCTC
>CALMWD010000102.1 GCA_937873105.1 uncultured Rhodanobacteraceae bacterium | reverse complement strand
GTCCTTCGCGGACATCCGGACTGGTGGTGTAGGCGATCAGTCCGACCTCGGCCATCGGCGAGTTCTCCATTCGGTAGAAGCGGTCGCGCACCTGCCAGCGGGTTTCGCCGTCCGCCCGCGCCAGCACGACGATGACCATGCCGACGCGCACCATCCGCAGTTCGACCCAGCCCGATGCGAAGGGCCGCAACTTCAGGGACGAATAGCTGTTGAAGGTGGACTTGGTCTCGATCATCGTCTCGCCCGGCACGTGACCGACGCCGGTCGTGATGAAGTGCCAGTTCTCGGCGCGCGGCTGCCATTGGGCGGCGCTCGACCGGTTCGGCACGCGCATCATCAGGCCGCCGAGGGACCAGGTGCCGGCAGGCACGTCGCCATCTGCGGCCTTCACCCGCAAGCGCGCCCGCACGTCGAAATCGCCCTGCACCGTCTTGAACAGGAAGGGAGCGTACAAGTCGCGCACCCAGGCCGAGTGGTAGGGCGCGAGGTGCAGGGCCCCATCGACCGTTTCGTCGATGTCCAGGCGCCTGATCTTGTCCGGCCAGCCGTACTTTTCGTGGAACAGCGTCCAGCCGCCCAGGCCGTCTCGGGCCGCGAATTCGTCGTCGTACGCGGACAGGTCGTCGCCGCGGGCAACCGGGATCAGGATCGACAGGGCCAGCACGGCCAGCATCTTGCGCATGGAGTCCTCCTTGAAGATCCGCGCAAGCTATCGGCAAGGGCGGGAACGGATCATGCCCCGGAAGTCGGCGTGACCAATGGCCGAGCCCGGTTGCAGCCAGCACGTCCGCCCGGCACCCGTCTCAGTGCCTTCGCGTCCGCGGCGGCTGGCGCGAATCGCGATCGGCGACGACGGACAAGGACAGCGGACGCGCCGCCGGCAAGGCCCGGCACGCCGAGAGCACGTGCACGAGCGCGTCGAAGGCCTCGGACAAGGCCTGGTAGAGCTCGGCCAGCGAGGCGCGCATCGCGGCAGCCAGTTCGTCGTAGGCATGGCGACCGAGCGCGGCGTAGTAGCCGGGCGTAACCAAGCGCCGACGTGCAAGATCGGGGAAGAAGCCGGCGATCAGCAGGCAGCGGTCGCCGACCGCGCGCAGGCGCTGTTCGCGCACGCCGCCCACCTGCTCCAGGCCGTCGAGCAGGGACAGCGCCATCGGCTCGGCGGCCAGGACCGGATCGCGCAGGTGTTCGACCAGGGTGAAGACCAGATAACTCTCGAGCGTCTCGTCCAGCGGTTCGCGGGCGCGTTCCTCGCCTTCGCGGACCAGGTCGCGGAACAGTTCGACGCGCGGTTTGTCGGTGATGATCGACGGCATGCGGCACCTCGGCGGGTTCGGGAAGCGCATGCCCTATCCGTACCCTCGCCGGCGCCCGGCGTCAACGGGCCCGGGCACACAGTTTGTCGCGTCGCTGATGACGGACTGAACGCGTCCGCGCCGACCCGTCCAGGCTTCGACTATGCTCGGCCGATGCGTCTGTCCATCGCCCTCGCCCTGCTGGGCCTGTCGTGTGCGGTCTCGTGTCCGAGCCAGGCCGCCGCGCTCGTCGACGAGCTGGCGTCGCTGGCGCCGGAGGCGGACAGCGCCGTGCTGGAACGCGCGCTCGCGGCGCGGGACTGCGCCGTCGCGCGCGGGCTCGCGGGCGCCGGCGAGCGGCTGGCCGTCATCGACTACGCGCGTCCTTCGACCGAACCGCGACTCTGGGTGTTCGACCTCGAAGGCCCGAGCCTGCTCTTCGTCGAGCATGTCGCCCACGGCCGCGGCAGCGGCGAAAACCTGGCGCAACAGTTCTCGAACCGGGATGGCAGCCATCAGTCCAGCCTGGGCCTGTTCCGCACCGGCGAAACCTACGAAGGCGGCAACGGTTATTCGCTGCGCCTCGACGGCCTGGAGCCGGGGCTGAACGACCGCGCCCGCGAACGCGCCATCGTCATGCACGGTGCGGCCTACGTCGACCCGCTGCAGGCGCTGCGTCAAGGCAGGCTCGGCCGCAGTTTCGGCTGCCCGGCGGTGCGCACGGCGGTGGCGCGGCCGCTGATCGATGCGATCAAGCAAGGCCAGCTGCTGTACGCCGACGCCGGCGCTGCCGCCGCGACGTCGGCGCTGGCCGAATGCCGGCGCGATTCAGTGGCGCGCGCAG
>CALMWD010000101.1 GCA_937873105.1 uncultured Rhodanobacteraceae bacterium | reverse complement strand
TCGCCGTTGCGCGGCGTGCTGGTCGGGGTGCCGCGCGAAACGGTATCTGCCCCCAATTCGCGAATCTCAGCCCTCGGCCCAATGCGAGCGATTGCCGCCGGAGACCTTGGCGGCGTACATGGCGCGGTCGGCACGCATGAGGAGTTCGCGGGCGTCGGCGGTGTCGGCGTCGAGGCCGGCGACGCCGATGCTGGCGGTGATGTGCACGACGCCGTCGTCGACGCGGATGGGTTGGGCGACGGCGCTGCGGATGCGGTCGGAGAGGGCGCGCACGGCGATTTCGCTGCGCGCTTCCGGGGTCACCACGACGAACTCGTCGCCGCCGAGGCGGGCGGCGATGTCGCGATGGCCAACGCTGTCGCGAATGCGCCGGGCCACGTCGGCGAGCACGCGGTCGCCGACGCCGTGGCCGTAGCGGTCGTTGACGTGCTTGAAGCCGTCGAGGTCGATCAGCAGCACGCGCAGGGGGTCGCGGCGGTGTTCGAAGGCCTCGCGGAAATAGGATTCCAGCGCGACCCGGTTGGCCAGGCCGGTCAGCGCGTCGCGCGTCGCCAGCTCGTGCAGGCGCGCGTTCGCGGCCTCGAGTTGTTCGGTGCGTTCGGCGACGTGGCGTGCCAGCGTCTCCTCGTGTTCGCGCGCCGTCTGCAGCGCCGCCTGTTGCGCCGCCAGCAGCTGCGCCTGCGCCTCGGCCTTCTGCCGCTTCAGTTCGTTGAAGCGCGCGGCCAGGCCGAAGGACAGCAGCAGCATCTCCAGCGCCGAGCCGATCGGCATCGCGTTCGCGGTCAGGACATTGTTCGGGATCAGGCCGAAGTTGCGCAGCGCGGTCAGCATCGCCCCGAACAGCAGGGCGAACCAGGCCAGCACCAGGATGCGCGCGCCCGGGGCGCCGCGCCAGGCGCAGACGATGCCGACGCTGAAGATCAGGATGGCATTGAGCACGCCGCCGCCGGACATCAGCTGGAAGCCGAGCCGCAGCGGACCGAACACGGCCACCGACAGCACCAGCGCGTGTGCGACCACGAGCACGCCGAGCAGCCGGTGCCAGCCAGGCGCGTGGCGCGCGGTGTCGAGGTAGGTGCGGGCATAAATCGCCGCCAGCAGGCTGGACGCGGCGAAGCCGACCCCGAGCAGGCGGTTGCCGAACTCGAACGCATTCGGCCACAGGAACTGCGCGCCCAGCCCGGTCATCGCGGTCACCGCGGTGGCGAAGCACAGGACGAAGCCGACGTAGAGCAGGATCGAGCGCTCGCGCAGCACCGAGAACAGCAGCAGGTTGTACAGCGCCAGCGCCAGCGCGGTGCCGACGTAGAGCGCGTTCGCGGTGTACTGCGCCTCGGAATGGGCGCGGAAGCGGCGGTCCGACCAGAGCGCCGAGGACAGCGTCATCGTGCCCTGCGATTCGGCCCGGATGTACAGGGTGCGCCGCTCGCCGGGATCCAGTTGCAGCGCGAACACCGGATTGCGGTGCGCATAACTGCGCTCGGCGAAGCGCATGCGGTCGCCGCTGCGCTGGCGTTCCATGCCGCGGTCCGACACGGCGTAGACCTCGATGCGGTCGACGGTGGCGTATTCGAATTCGATGCGCCAGGCCTGCGTGCGCGGCGCGCGCGACACCACCGGCAGGCGCAGCCACAACACGTCGGCGGTGTAGCCGAAACTGAGGTCGGGATGGTCGCGCGCGGGCGCGAAGCCGTCCGCGGCCATCACCTCGGCCAGGCCCAGGCGACCGTCCGGGTCGCGCAACACGTCGACCTGCGGGCCCAGGCGCAGATCGGATTCGTCGCCCTGCAGTTCGAGCGGCGCCGCCGCCGCCCAGCCGGCGAGCAGACCGGCGGCAAGGCCAGTCAGCAGGCGGCACAGGAACGAGGGTCGGCGCATGGGGCACACCCGGGGCGGTCGCCCCGATGCTAGCAAGCCGGCGGTGCGGCGATGCGATGTCCTCAGGGGCTGGCCCAGCAGACCCGGTTGCGGCCGGCGGCCTTGGCGCGGAACAGCTCGGCGTCGGCGGCGCGCATGAACTCGGCGCTGGTCTGGAAACCGGTCTGCCACTGCACCACGCCGATGCTGGTGGTGATGCGACGCGGCAGTCCGGCGGTTTCCGGCTGCAGCGCCTCGATCGCGCGGCGCAGCGCCTCGCTGTAGTCGATCGCCTTCTGCAGCGGCGTGTTCGGCAGGATCACCGCGAACTCCTCGCCGCCCAGGCGCCCGGCGGTGAAGCCGGCAAGCTGGGCGTTGCGGATCACGGTCGCGACGGCGCGCAGCACGTCGTCGCCGGCGAGGTGGCCGAGTTCGTCGTTGATGCGCTTGAAATGGTCGAGGTCGACGAAGGCCAGCGACAGCGCCGCCCCGGCCTGGGCCTGGATCACGGCGCGCTCCAGCGCGTCGCGCCAGACGCGGCGGTTCGGCAGGCCGGTCAGGGTATCGACGGTGGCGCGTTCGACCATGGCCTGGTGGTAGCGGTCCTCCAGGCTCTCGCGACGCATGAACTTCAGCACCGCGTCGCCGACCGCGATCTGGTCGCCGTCGCTCAGCTCGATGCGCGTCACCGGCGCCTCGTTCACGAGCGTCTGGTTGGTCGAACCGAGGTCCTCGAGCACGTAGGCCTCGCGCTCGAAGGCGATCCGGCAATGCTGGCGCGAGACGCTGGCGTGCGGGATCTGCAGGTCGCAGGACACCGAGCGCCCGACCACCACGGTCTGGTCGCCGATCTCGATCTGCGCGCCGAGGTTCTCGCCGTGGATCACGACGATGCGTGCGCCCGGCCGGCCGCCGCTGTCGCCGAGGTTCAGGCGCAGGCGCTGCGTGGTTTGCGGGTCGGACCGGGACATGCCGACAGTGTACGCATTGCGCTCCGGTCACGCATCGCGGCACGGTCCATCACTTCCGGCCGATGCGCGCATGACCGCGGCGGCACGGCGCGGCTATCGTCGCGCTTCCGACCCGGAGTGCCCATCATGCTGCGATCCACCATGTTCCTGGCCCTGTCCGCGGCCGCCTTCGCCGCGTCTGCGCTCGACAGCCGCGATCCGTCCGATCCGCGCTGGCAGGCGTGGCGACAACACGCGGCGCTGGAACAGGCCTCGCCCTTCCACGGGCTGCAGTGGCGGGCGCTCGGACCGGTGGTGCAGGGCGGGCGCGTCGTCGACATCGAATCGATCCCGGGCGAGCCCTACGGCTTCTACGTCGCCTATGCCAGCGGCGGCGTCTGGAAGACCACCAACAACGGCGTCGGCTTCGTCCCGCTCAGCGACGGCCTGCCGAGCATGATCAGCGGCGACCTGGCGGTCGATCCGAACCGGCCGCAGCGACTGTGGATCGGTTCCGGCGAGCCGAATTCCTCGCGCTCGAGTTACGGCGGCCTGGGCGTGTTCCGCAGCGACGACGGCGGCCAGACCTTCGTGCACCTCGGCCTGACCGACGTCGACCGCATCAGCCGCATCGTCGTGCATCCCGAAGACGGCACCCGCGTCTGCGTCGCCGCGATCGGCGCCCTCTATTCGCAGTCGGGCCGACGCGGCGTGTTCTGCACCCGCGACGACGGCGACACCTGGACCCAGGTGCTGAAGGGCGAAGGCGATGTCGGGGCCATCGACCTGGCGATGGACCCGAAGCGGCCCGAAGTCATGTACGCGGCGATGTGGGAACGCACGCGCAAGGCCTGGGACTTCGTCGAATCCGGTCCCGGTTCCGGCCTCTGGAAGACGGTCGATGGCGGCGCGACCTGGACCCGCCTCGGCGGCGGCCTGCCGCAGGGCGCCGAGGTCGGGCGCATCGGCCTCGCGATCTCGGCGTCGCAGCCGGACACGCTCTACGCCAGCCTCGACCACTGGACCGAAGTGCCGGCCGAGGCGCAGGACCTCGGCGATCGCCCGCTGTCGCCGCGGCGCCTGAAGCGCATGTCCAAGGACGAATTCCTGGCCCAGGACCCGGAGGAGATCGAAAGCTTCATCCGCGACAACGACCTCGACACCGAACTCGACGCCAAGACCCTGGTCGCGAAGCTGAAGGCCGACGAGATCACGGTGCAGGACCTGGTCAACGCCCTGAACGACGCCGAGGCGGCGCTGTTCGACACCGACATCCGCGGGCTCGAGATCTGGCGTTCGGACGATGCCGGCGCGAGCTGGCGCAAGACCCACGACGACGTGCTGAGCGAAGTCACCTACACCTACGGCTACTACTTCGGCCAGATCCGCGTCTCGCCCAAGGACCCGGAGCAGATCTACGTGCTCGGCGTGCCGGCCATCCATTCCCGCGACGGCGGCAAGACCTTCTCCGGCATGAATCCGCCGAGCGTGCATGTCGACCACCACGCCTGGTGGATCGACGCCGCGAATCCGAACCGCATGATCGGCGGCAACGACGGCGGCCTCGACGTCAGCTACGACGGCGGCCAGACCTGGCTCAAGCTCGACGCCCAGCCGGTCGGCCAGTTCTACACCATCGGCGTGGACATGGCCGAGCCGTTCAACATCTACGGCGGCCTGCAGGACAACGGCACCTGGAAGGGTTCCTCCGAGGCGAAGTGGGACGACGCCGAGGCCTGGTCCTTCATCGGCGGCGGCGACGGCATGCATGTCGCCATCGATCCGCGCGACAGCACCGTCTACGCCGGCTACCAGTTCGGCTTCTACCGATCCTCGAAAGGCCACGAACTGCGCCCGCGCGAGAAGCTCGGCGAACCGGCGCTGCGCTACAACTGGAACACGCCGGTGATGCTGAGCCCGCACAATGCCGACGTCGTCTATTTCGCCGCAAACCGCCTGTTCCGTTCGTTCGACCAGGGCCGCACCTGGAGCGCGATCAGCCCCGACCTGACCACCAGCACCCGGCGCGGCGACGTGCCCTATGCCACGATCACCTCGATCAGCGAATCGCCGAAGCAGTTCGGGCTGATCTGGGCCGGCACCGACGACGGCCACGTCTGGGTCACCACCGGCGGCGGCAACGACTGGCGCGAGGTCTCGGCCAAGCTGCCGAAGCGCTGGGTCTCGCGCGTGTTCGCCTCCCAGCACGTGCGCGAGCGCGCTTACGTCGGCTTCAACACCTATCGCGACGACGAAGCGATTCCCCACGTCTTCGTCACCGAGGACCTGGGCAAGACCTGGCGATCGATCCGCGCCAACCTGCCGGGCGAGGCGATCAACGTGGTCAAGGAAGACCCGCTCAATGCCGACGTGCTCTACGTCGGCAGCGACCGCGGCGTGTACGTCTCGCTGGATCGCGGCGGACGCTGGGACGCGCTCGACGCCGGCCTGCCGAACGTGCCGGTGCACGATCTCGTCGTGCATCCGCGCGACCGCCGGCTGGTTGCGGCCACGCACGGGCGCAGCGTCTGGATCGTCGACGCGCTGCCGGTGCAGGAACTGACCGCGGACGTGCGTGCCGCGCCGGCGCACCTGTTCCATGTCGACGAGGTCCAGGCCGAGCGCAGCTGGCGCTCGCGGCCCTCGCGCTGGTTCGACGAGACGCCCTACCTGCCCAAGGTCGCCGTGCATTTCTGGGCGAAGTCGGCGGGAACGGGTACGCTGTGGGTGCTGAACGCCGACAAGCAACTTTTGCGCGAGATCGCGGTCAATGCCCGGCCCGGCATCAACCGGCTGGACTGGGACCTGCTGGCCGACCGCGATCTGGCGCTGGCGGCGGAACGCGCCAGGAACGACAAGCTGGCCGCCGATGCGCGCGCGTCGAAGGCGCCGGCCAGCGCGGACGACGCGGGACGATTGGCGAGGACGCCGTATGCCGAAGCCGACCGTCTTGGCCACCGCTTGTTCCTGCAGCCGGGCGACTACACCTTGCAACTCCAGTTCGCCGGCCATACCAGCGAGACCCCGTTCGTCGTCGTCGCGCCCGAACCGCGCAAGCCGCGGGCGGCGGCACCCCAGAAGATTCGAGGAAAGAAGGACTGAACCATGCACCGATCCACCCACGCCCTCCTTGCCGGCCTGCTCGCCGCGGTCTGCACCGGCGCCGCAGCGGCGGACGACGCCTGCCTGCCGGCCGGCGGCCCCGTGCAGGCGCTGACCGGCACCCTGCGCAGCGTCGACGTCTACGGCGCCAAGCGTCATGGCGCCAAACCGGCCAAGGACACGATCGACCGCCTGACGCTGCTGGTGCCCGACCAGCCGTCCTGCGTCGCCGCCGCCGGCCAGGCGCCGGTCCCCGACGTGCGCGCGCTGCAGGTCGCCATCGAGGCGGCGCGTCGGCCGACGCTGCGCGCCCTGGTCGGGCGCCATGTCGCGATCGACGGCGCGGTCCGAGCCGCGGCCGGCGCCGCCGATCGCACCGCGTTCGTGGTCGAGGCCGGCACGGTCGCCGAGGCG
>CALMWD010000100.1 GCA_937873105.1 uncultured Rhodanobacteraceae bacterium | reverse complement strand
CCTGATCAGGCGATGGCCACGAAGGCCGCGCGGGCCGCCGACAACGTCTCCTCGATCACCGCGTCGTCGTGCGCGATCGACATGAAGCCGGCCTCGAAGGCCGACGGCGCGAAGTAGACGCCGCGCTCGAGCATGGCGTGGAAGAAGCGGTTGAAGCGGGCGCTGTCGCTGGCCATGGCCTGTGCGTAGGTTTCGACGTGCTCGCGGGAGAAGTACAGGCCGAACATGCCGCAGACGCGATTCGTGCTGAAGGCGATGCCGGCTTCGGCGGCCGCGGCCTCGAGTCCGTCGCAGAGCTTGTTCGTCTGCGCTTCGAGGCGAGCGTAGAAACCGGGCTCGGCCAGCAGGTCCAGGGTCGCGAGGCCGGCCGCCATTGCCACCGGATTGCCCGACAGCGTGCCGGCCTGGTAGACCGGGCCGCTCGGCGCGACCATCTGCATGATCTCGCGGCGGCCGCCGTAGGCGCCGACCGGCATGCCGCCGCCGATGATCTTGCCGAAGGTCGAGAGGTCGGGGCGGATGCCGTACAGGTCTTGCGCGCCGCCGGGCGCGACGCGGAAGCCGGTCATCACTTCGTCGAAGATCAGCAGCGCGCCGTGGCGCGTGCACAGTTCGCGCAGGTGGTCGAGATAGCCGGGGCGCGGCAGGATCAGGTTGGCATTGCCGATGATCGGTTCGACGATCAGGCAGGCGATGTCCGCGCCCTGCTGCGCGAACAGCTGCTTGGCCGCGTCGAAGTCGTTGTAGGGAAGGGTCAGGGTCAGGTCGGCGAGCGCGGCCGGCACGCCCGGCGAATTCGGCAGGCCGAGCGTCAGCGCACCCGAGCCGGCCTTGACCAGCAGGGCGTCGGCGTGGCCGTGGTAGCAGCCTTCGAATTTCACGATGCGCGAACGATTCGTGTAGCCGCGGGCGAGGCGGATCGCCGCCATCGTCGCCTCGGTGCCGGAGTTGACCATGCGCACCATCTCGAGTCCGGGCACGCGTTCGACCAGGCGTTCCGCCATCGTCACTTCGAGCGGATTCGGGACCCCGAACGAGAGCCCGTGCGCCGCGGTGCGGATCACCACATCCAGCACCTGCGGGTGGGCGTGGCCGAGGATCATTGGGCCCCAGGAGCCGATGTAGTCGATGTAGCGGTTGCCGTCCGCGTCCCACAGGTACGGGCCTTCGGCGCGCACCGCGAAGAACGGGTCGCCGCCCACCGACTTGAACGCGCGCACCGGCGAGTTCACGCCCCCGGGCAACAGCTGCTGGGCGCGGGCAAACAGTTCGGCATTGCGGTTCATGATCACTCCAGGGACGGGAACAGGTCGGTCAGGGCGCGTGCGGCGGCTTCGCGGTCGGGCGCGTCCCAGACGGCGCCGAGCACCGCGATCGCGGCGGCGCCGGCTTCGATGACGGGGCCGGCATTGTGCGCATCGAGGCCGCCGATGGCCACCCGCGGCAATCCGAAGCGTTCAGACTGTTGCAGCAAGGTCACGTCGGCGCGGCGCGCCAAAGGCTTGGTGCCGGAGGCGAAGAAGGCGCCGAAGGCGAGGTAGTCGGCGCCGGCGTCCGCGACGGCTTCGGCCCGGCCCAGATCGTTGTAGCAGGAGGCGCCGACGATGGCGCCGGGGCCGAGCACGGCGCGCGCGCGCCGGAGGTCGCCATCGTCCTCGCCGAGGTGCACGCCGTCGGCGCCGCACTCGGCCGCGAGCGCGACGTCGTCGTTGACGATCAGCAGGGCGCCGTGCCGCCGCGTCAGCGTGCGCAGCGCCGCCAGCTGTTCGCGATGTCGTCCGGCGTCGCTGCTCTTGTCGCGAAACTGCAGCAGGCGCACGCCGCCGCGCAGCGCCGCCTCGACGCCGGCGCACAACGCCGCGGTGTCGGGCGTTTCCCGCGTCAGCAGATAGACGCCGCGGATGCGGTGACGCTGGTCCTTGCTGCCTGCCACAATGCCCGCCTTGTTCTTTGCTGGATCGAATCGATGAGTGTGGGTGCCGATACGCCGTTCCGCGTCTACGTCTGCGTGGTTTGCGGCTTCCTGTACGACGAGGCCAAGGGCCTGCCCGAGGAAGGCATCGCGCCCGGGACGCGCTGGGACGACATCCCGGAAGACTGGGTCTGCCCGGATTGTGGCGTGGGCAAGGCCGACTTCGAAATGACCGCGGTCAGTTGAGGCGACCGCCGCGACCGCCGAGGTCGACCAGGATCTGGTGGATGCGCTCGCCGTCCTCGGCCTGCGGGCGTTCGGCGAGATAGCGGCTCAGATCGGCGCGCGCCGCCGCCGCATGGCCGATGCGCGCGTACAGCAGGCCGCGTTCGCGGATCTCGTCGGGATCGCGCTCGTCCAGCCAGACGATGCGGTCGGCGCAACGCAGCGCGCGTTCGAAGGCTTCGCGCTCGACATAGGACTGGCGCAGGTTGCGCAGCATGCGCGCGAGAATGGCGCGGTTCGAGGCCGGTTCCAGCATCCGCCCGAGCTGTTCGTCGTCGACCTGGCGCCCCGGCACGTGCGGCTTGGCGCGCACGCGCAGTTCGCCGACGTCGAGCGATCGGCCCTTGTGGAACGGGTCGAGCACGAGCAGGCCGTTGTCGACCGGCAGCCGGATCAGGAAATGTCCGGGGAAGGAGACGCCTTGCAAGGGCAGGCCGAGGCGGCGCGCGAGGTCGAGTTCCAGGATCGCGAGCGCGATCGGATTGCCGGTGCGGCGTTCGATCACCTCGTTGAGGTAGCTGTTGCGCGGGTCGTAGTAGTCCTGCTCGTTGCCGGTGTACCCCTGCTCGTCGAACAGCAGTCCATGCAGGGCGCGCAGGGTGTCGAGCGGGTCGGCGCCGACACCGAGGTGCGCGCGCAGGGCTTCGGACTGCTCGGCGGCCACGGCCTCGTAGGCGGCCGGATCGAGGTCCGGGTACTCGTCGCGGGCGATCTGCAGCGCCGCCCACAGCAACGGGATGTCCTCGTCGCGGGCGTCGCGCAGGAACTGCCAGCTGGCTCGGGCGTCGAGTCGGGCGAACGATGTGTCCATGACCGCTGGATAGGGGCGGCACGCGCCCCTGTCAAGCGCGTCAGCGGCGGCCGTTCAGCCCCTCGGGCAGGGCGATCGGATCGCCCGGCTGCAGGCCGAGTCCGGCACCGACACCGGCATTGAGCTCCAGCACGTAGCGGGCGTCGCCCTCGCTCGGGTAACTTGGACAGTCGTTGCCGCCGTACTTGCAGGTCGGCACCCGGTACTGGCCGCTGACGAAGCGGCGTTCGCCGTCGAAGTAGAGGATGTCGAGCGGGATCAGGGTGTTCTTCATCCAGAACGCGCGCGGCGCATCTTCCTCGAAGATGAACAGCATGCCTTCGTCGGCCGCCATCGATTCGCGGAACATCAGGCCGCGTGCGCGCTCCTCGTCGTCGTCGGGGATGTCGACGGAGAACTGCCGCCCCTTCAACTCGACCTGCGTGCCCGTGCCGGCGCATCCCGTCAGTGCGGCCATGCTCGCCGCCAGCATCCAGCCCCGCCGCATGACCGGCTCAGTCCGCCTGCTGCATGCGCGCTTGCGCGCTGAGATGCGCGAAGCGGTCGATCAGGCCGCTCAGCAGCGCGAAATCCTTGGGCGACATGTCCATGAACTCGACGCTGAAAGCGCGATCATCGAGTCGGATCAGCGCCACCTCCGCACGGAACGGATCGGCCCCGGGGATCAGCAGGGTCAACGCGAAACGGCTGCCGTCGGTGGGCGAAAAGCCTTCCGGTCGCAGCATGCGCAGGCCGTTGATGGACAGGTCGACCAGGGTGCCGCGCACCG
>CALMWD010000099.1 GCA_937873105.1 uncultured Rhodanobacteraceae bacterium | reverse complement strand
TCGTCGATCCAGGCCTGCGACTGGCGGAAGTCGCCGTTCCAGTAGGCGGCCAGCGCGCCGCGTTGCAGGGCCCGGGTGTAGGCCATGCCGCGCTCGCCGCGGCTGCGGAAATCGGCGATGGAGCGCGCATACAACGGCGCCGCGCGCGCCGGCAGGCCCATGCTGGCATAGACGTCGGCGACCTGGAGCAGCATGCCGGCGCGCAGTTCCGGATGGCGATCGAGGCGTTGCACCACGTCCTTGGCGGCGACGTCGAGCAGGTCTTCCAGCGAACGCTTGCCGCCGCGCCCGGCGTTCACGTCGGCAGCGGCGAAGACCGCGTTCAGCAAGTCCACCGAGGCGCGCAGCTTGGTCGCTTCCTCGCGCGCCTGCCGGGCTTGCGACAGCGCGACCAGGGACGTGGCGGCGAGCCCGAGCACGGCGACCGCGGCGGCCAGCACCGTCCAGCGGTGTCGCGCCACGAATCGCCCCAGCCGATAGCCGGTGCCGCCGTGTCGCGCCACGACCGGACGACCGTCGAGGAAGGCTTCGAGGTCGGCGATCAGCGCCAGCATCGCGCCGTAGCGTTCGGCCGGATCCTTCTTCAAGGCCATCTGCACGATTGCATCGAGGTCGCGCAGTCCGCGTTGCGAGACCGGCGACGTCTGTGCCGAGGATGCGGCGCTGCGCCGCAGGCGCGCGCGGTCGAGCGCGAGCGGGTCGTGCTCGAGCACGGCGCGCGCCCAGGCCACGGGATCGTCTGTCGGGGTGTCGTAGGGCAGGCCGCCGCTGAGCAGCCGATACATCAGCACGCCGAACTGGTAGATGTCGGTCGCCACCGTCACCGGCTGGGCCCGGAACTGTTCCGGCGCGGCATAGGTCGGCGTCATCGGGCCCAAGCCTTGCTGCGTCAGCTCTCGGTCTTGCGCTTCGCCGTAGAGCTTGGCGATGCCGAAATCGAGCAGCTTCGGGCGACCGTCGTTGCGTCGCACCAGGATGTTGCTCGGCTTGATGTCGCGATGGATGACCAGGCTGCGATGCGCGTGCGCCAAGGCATCGGCGATGCGCAGCAGCAGGCGGATGCGCGCAGGCGTGTCGAGCCCCAGTCGTTCGCAGTAGTCGTCGATCGGTTCGCCGTCGACGTACTCCATCGCCAGGTAGAGACTGCCGTCGGCGCAGACGCCGCCGTCGACCAGCTGCGCGATGTTCGGGTGCGCGAGGCGGGCGAGGATCTCCATCTCGGCGCGGAAGCGTTCGCGCGTGGTGGCGTCGGTGGCCGACATCAGCTTGATCGCGACGGTCTGCTCGAAGCCGCCTTCGACGCGCTCGGCGCGGAATACCGCGCCCATGCCGCCGCGGCCGATCGGCTCGCGGATCTCGAAGGCGCCGATGCGCGTGCCCGCCGCCGCCTCGGGCGCCGTATCGGACGCCATCAGGCGTCGCGCCACGGCGCCACGCAAGGCGCCGCCGGTCGCGAACATCGGCTCGGTATCAAAGCTCATCGGTGTGTCCGGCCGGTGGAGGGCGTCGCGTTCGGAGACATGCGGTCGGGCCGTCCCAAGCGGGGTCGCGGCCAGTGTAATGCGCTGACCGGATACGCGCGGGCCTCAACCCAGTCGTTTCCGCGCCGCCGCCGCATAACGCTCGGCCGAGCCCGGACCGAACGGGAAGAACAGCGAGGGTTCGGTCAGTTCCAGCTCCAGCACGCAGGGCGAACCGTCGGCCGCGCGCAGCAGGTCGACGCGGGCATACAGCGGCGCGCCGCCGGGGATGGCCGCGACCACGCGCGTCGCCAGCGCCTGCTCCTCCGGCGTCGGCATGCGCGCGGTGATCTCCTCGGGCGCGAACAGCTTCTCGGTCGGGCCCTCGTCGAGGCGCAGCAACGGCCCCTTGCGGATGGCATGGCTGAACTCGCCGTCGAAGAACATCAGCGCGGTTTCGCCGGCCGTATCGACCTGGTCGAGATACGGCTGGACCAGGACGCTGCGGCCGTCCCGAAGCAGCACGTCCGCATGCCGCATCGCGGTCTGGATCTGCCGGCGCCGGTAGCGTTGCGCGTCCTTCGACCCGGCCCCGACCGCGGGTTTCACGACGAATTCCTCGCTGGGCAAGGCCGCGACGAGGTCCTACAGGTCATCGGCCACATGCCGGCCCGGTTCGAGGAAATGGCTGGGCACGGTCGCGAGGCCGCGGGCGGCGAGATCGGACAGGTAGTGCTTGTCGGTGTTCCAGCGCACCAGGGCCGGCGGGTTCAGCAGCCGCGTTTGCGCCGCCACGCGTTCGCACCAGGCCAGGAATTCGGCCAGCCGCGGCACGTAGTCCCAGGCCGAACGCAGCAGGACCAGGTCGAAACGCAACCAGTCCACGGCCGCGTCGTCCCAGCACACCGCCACCGCCTCGCCCGCGAAGGCGTCGATCAGCGGCGGCAGGTCTTCGTCCAGCGACTCGGCTTCACGGGCGGTGACGAGGGCGATGCGGGGCATGTGGGTCGATTCGGGTCACGGGTCCGAGAGGTTGGGCGCATGGATCGCCCGAAGCGAGCGAGGCATGGCGGCGGGCGGGCGCCATCGATTGTCACGATTCCCAAGCATGTTGGCCCGGTATTTGCAATGTATTGCGCACCGGCGAATTGTGATCCGATGCACAGATTGCCATACTGCTTCGCAAACTGAACCAACCGGGGGTTCCCATGCAGTTCTTTCTTGGGTCGCGCTTTGTGCTACCGACGGCCGCGCTGTTGTCCATCTTCCTGCTGGCCCTGTGCGTGCCGGAAGTGGGTCGGGCGCAGGTGATCTACACCTACGATGCCGTACCGAACCCGGGCGCCATCAACGACAACGCCTGCACGGCGGTCACGATCAACGTGCCGGACAGCTTCAACGTCGGCAACACGCAGGTCGCGGTGGGTGTGGATGTCAGTCACACGTGGCGCGGCGACCTGAGCATCCAGGTCGACCCGCCCGAGGCGGGCGAACTCAATCGCACGGTGCTCACTGCCTCCGGCGGCAACCGGGACGCCCTGCGCATCATGCTGTCCACCAACAACGACACCACGAGTACCGACGACGGCAACGCCGATGCGTCCGGGCAGGCGATACGGTACCGGCGGCTCATGCAGTTCACCGCCAACCCGTTCGACGACGCCAACACGAATCACCCGGTCAACGGCGACTGGGTCATCTCGGTCTGCGATGCAGCGAACAGCGACGTGGGCACGTTCAATAGCGTGCGCTTGGTGCTGCGCAATCAGTCCGAAGTCGCGCCGGCGTCCTGCGGCACCAAGAGCACCTACGCCTGGAGCAGCAACGGCAACAACGTTGCGTTCAGCACCACCGGTGCGATCAACGGCATCACGATGACGCAGCCGTCCACGAGCGGGGAAGCCACGGGTGATACCAGCACCGGCTCAAACCCCAGTTTCCGCACCAGTACCGGTCAAACCGGGAATAGTACCGGCGGCTATTACCGGTTCTACATGAACCTTTCGACATCGGGTAATCCCGAGCCCAACGGCATGGAATGGGCGGTCTTCAACTTCGACGTGCCCGTGCATGGATTGAGCTTCTCGACGCTGGACACCGACTCGTCCTCAGCTCAGTTCGAGGACTACATGCGTGTCGAGGGCTTTGACGATACCGCCATGACCATTCAGGTGCCGCGTCAGTCGGTGCTCGCCAACAGTCAGTTGAGCTACGCAGGTGATTGGGTGGAAGGCGACAGTAATGTTGACGACAACAGCACCGATGGCAACGCCACTTGGACGTTCACCAAGCCGGTTCGGCGCGTGCGCGTCACCTATGCGCAGGGCGATCAGCCGAACAACAATTCCGGCAATCAGCTAGTCGGCATCGGTACTGTCAGCTTCTGCGGCTTCGATTTCGGCGATGCGCCGGACAGCTACGACACGAACTTCAACGACGGCGGTGCCCGTCATACGCTGGGCAACCGCAACGTGTACATGGGCACCATGCCTGATGGCGAAGGCGATGGTATCGGTGACACGAACGCCGACAGCGACGGCGCCGACGAAAACGGTTCGCTGACGCTGCCGACCTATGTGGGCGGAGGCGGCGGCAACCCGCATTACCAATGCACCTGGTCGGGCGGCACCTATTCGACCGCGCCCGGCGAATACTGCGTCACCGTGAACGTGACCAACAATTCCGGCACCGGCGCCCAGCTCGTCGGCTGGCTCGACATGAACGACGACGGCGACTTCCTCGACGCCAACGAACGCAGCCTGCCGCGTCTGGGCGGATTCACCACAGCACCTTCGGGCGACACCACCTTCACCACCGCCAACATTCCGAACGGCACGACGAACGTGACGCGTGTGCTGGTGTGGTCCGGCCTGCCCGGTGCCAACCTGAACAGCGACACCTACCTGCGCCTGCGCATCACCACCGACAGCTCCTTCATGAGCGACTCGTCACCGTCGCCCGTCGGCCTCGCCAGCGACGGCGAAGTGGAAGACCATCGCATTCCGGCCAATACCTTGCCCGTCACGCTGTCGTGGGTGCGCTCGCGCATCGTCGAAGGCAAGCTCGACCTGCGCTTCGGCACCGCCAGCGAAATCGACAACATCGGCTTCACCGTGGAAGAACGCGGTGCCGACGGCCGCTTCGTGCCCGTGGCCGTGTCGTCGATGATCGCGAGCCAGCGCAACAACACCGCCGAAGCGAGCAGCTACGCCACGCAACTTGCGACGGTGCCTGCGACCGGCAAGTTCTACCTGGTCGATCATTCGAGCAGCGGCGCGCGCGCCGTACACGGCCCGTTTGAAGTGGGCGCGAACTTCGGCATCGACAGTTCCGCCGAACGCTTCCGCTGGGACGACACCGCGAATGCCATCGCCCAACTCAAGGCGCTGGCACGCAGCACGGCCTCGTCGAACGCCGGCAAGCTCTGGGTCGAACAGGCCGGCTTCCATCGTGTGACGGCCACGCAGCTTGCAGCGGCCGGCGTGCACCTTGAAGGCGTGCCGGTCGAACGGATCGCCGTCACCTTCCGTGGCCAAGGCGTGCCGCGCCGCATCGTTCCGGACAGCGGCAACTTCGGCGCGAACTCGTACATCGACTTCCTCGCCGGCACGCACGAATCGCTTTACACCAAGGCGTTCCCGTACCTGGTGCGCGGCGACGCGATCGGCGTCGTCGCCATCGACCGCAACAACTGGGTGGCCGATACCGAAACCTCGGCCTGGTACTGGGCGGAATCGCGCTACGCGCCGGACAACAAGTACAACCATTCCTCGCCGACGGGCGACCCGTGGCATGCCGACGAACTGCTCGCCTACGCGAACCAGCCAGTGAGCCGTTCGGTGTCGCTGCCGGTATCGGCGGTCGCGACCGATGTCGGCGACATCGCCGAACTGCAAGCCGACCTGATCGGTCTGACCAACTTCGACGGCGGCGAAGCCGATCACCATGCGCTGCTGCAAATCGACGGCCAGACCGTGGCCGACGAGCGCTTCGACGGCAGCGTTGCGCACAGCGTGCGCCTGCGTCTGCCGCTGTTCGGTGCCGGCCAGCTCGACGCCGGCGTGGTGCTGCCGGGCGACACCGGCTTCGAGTTCGACATGGCCTACATCGACCGCATCAACCTGCGCTATCCGCGCCTGCCGGTCGCGGACGGCGAGCGTCTGTTCATCGACGCACTGCAAAGCGGCCATGCGTTCTTCGTCGAAGGCGCGGGCGACGGCGACATCCTGCACAGCTTCCTGTCCGGCTTTGAAGGTCCGGACAGCGTGGCCGGATTCCGCGTCGATGGACTGGCCGACGGCGAAATCGTCGCCTATGTCGGTCGCGGCGACGACTGGCAGTGGATCGCCCATTCCGTGCAGGCCACGGGCGGTACGGCCCTGCTGCCGTCCGACACCGGTTCCTCGTACTGGGTGTCGAACGTGTCGGGCCTGCGCGCGCCGCAGATCGAACCGCTGGAATCGGCTGCGCCGCTGATTGCCGGTCAGGCCGACTACCTGATCATCAGCCCGACGCTGTTCCTCGACGAACTGCAACCACTGGTCGGCTTGCAGCAGTCGCGCGGGCTGAACGTGCGCGTGGTTGACCTGCAACAGATCTACGACCAGTTCAACGACTCGGTGCCGGAAGCGGCGGCGATCCAGCGCTTCCTCGATGCGGCGGTGCCGGCCATGGGCGTTGAGTACGTGCTGCTGGTCGGCGGCGACACCTACGACTACAAGAACAACCTCGGCACCGGTTCGATCTCGCTGGTCCCGACGCAGTACACGAAGCTTGGCGATGTCATCACCTTCGCGCCGGTCGATGCGTTCTATGCCGATGCCGATCGCGATGGTGCGCCGGAGTTCGCGCTGGGTCGTTTGCCGGTGCGTTCCATCGCCGAATTGCAGGCGCTGACGGCGAAGCTCGTGGCGGTGAACGGCAGCGTGCCGGATCGCAAGCTGATGCTGGTGGCACAGGCGGCGGACGGCGAGGAAGACTTCGCCGGCATCAGCGATGCCTTCGCCGCGCAGTTGCCGAATACCTGGGCAACCAGCCGTGCCTATGCCGACGATCTGGGCACGGCCGGTGCGCGCTCTGCGCTGCTGGGCGCGCTGAACGGCAACGTGCAGATGGTGAGCTACGTCGGCCACTCGGCGGCCTTGCAGTGGGGTTCCAATGCGATCCTGAGCGCGACCGATATCGCTTCCACCACCGGTACGCCGGTCGATCTGGTCGTGCAGTGGGGTTGCTGGAACAGCTACTTCGTGTCGCCGAACGCGAACTCGCTCGCGCACAAGTTCCTGAACACGGCGGGCCACGGCGCGGCCGGCGTCATCGGCGTGAGCAGCCTCACCGAACTGTCCGCACATGAAGCGCTCGGTTCGGCGCTGTATCCGGAACTGTCGGTCGGCACGCGCATCGGCGACGCCCTGCGCCTGGCGAAGATGCAGTTGGCGACCGAAGGCACGACGCACGCCGACATCCTGAACGCGGCCACCCTGCTCGGCGACCCGGCACAACCGGTTCGCTGAGTCCGGCGCAACAAACAGAAAGGCCGCGTCGGCAACGGCGCGGCCTTTTGCTTGCTTCGTCGTCGATCAGAGATTCTGGTAGTTCGGCCCCGCGCCGCCTTCCGGCGTCACCCAGGTGATGATCTGGTAGGGGTCCTTGATGTCGCAGGTCTTGCAGTGCACGCAATTCGCGGCATTGATCTGCAGGCGCTTTCCGGCCTCGTCCTGAACCATCTCGTAGACGCCGGCCGGACAGAACTTCGTGCACGGATTGCCGAACTCTTCCGCACACTTCGTGATGCAGACGTTGGTATCGGCGACGCGCAGGTGCACCGGCTGGTCCTCGTCGTGCTCGGTCGCGGCGAAATACACCGAAGCGAGGCGATCGCGTGGCGGCAGGGTTCGCTCGACCCAGTGCCGGTCGATGTCGCCGATCTCGTTCACGCGCTTCAGTTGCGCGTGGTCGGCATGATTGCGCAGCGTCCACGGCGAATGACCCGCTGTGACGGTCTCCCAGCCGGCATTGATCATGCCCATCCACAACCCCCCGTGGAAACCGGGCTTGATGTTGCGCACCTTCTTCAATTCGCCGACCACCGGCGATGCGCGCAGCGCCGCATCGAAGCCGGCCACGCTGTTGGTACGCGCGATGTGCTCGGCCGCGACGATGCCGCCGCGCATGGCCTGGTGCGTGCCCTTGATCTTCGGCACGTTCAGGGTGCCGGCGCCATCGCCGATCAGGATCGCGCCCGGCATCTCGACCTGGGGCAGCGACTGGAAGCCGCCCGCCGAAATCGCACGCGCGCCGCCCGACAGGATCGTGCCGCCTTCTAGCATCGGCTGGATCAGCGGATGGTGCTTGAGCTGCTGAAACAGCTCGAACGGCATCAGCTTCGGGTCCTGGTAGTCGAGACCGCAGACGTAGCCGACGGCGATGCGGTCCTGGTCCAGGTGATAGATGAAGCTGCCGCCGTAGGTGGCGTTGTCCGAGGGCCAGCCGAAGGTGTGGATCACGCGCCCCGGCGTTACTCGGCCCGCGGGCACCTGCCACAGTTCCTTCATACCCACCGAATAGGTCTGCGGGTCGCAGTACTTGTCGAGCTCGTAGCGCTTGATCAGCTGCTTGCTGATGTGGCCGCGCACGCCTTCGGCGAACACGGTGATCGCTGCATGGATGTCGATGCCCTGCGCATAGCTCGGCTTGTGCGATCCGTCCTTGGCCACGCCCATGTCGCCGATGCGCACGCCACAGACTGCGCCCTTGTCGTCGAACACCGGCTCGCTGGCCGCGAAGCCGGGGAAAATCTCCACGCCCAGCGCTTCCGCCTGCGGCGCCAACCAGGCGCACAAGGCGCCGAGCGAGACGATGACGTTGCCGTGGTTGTTCATTTGCGGCGGCAGCGGCAGCTTCCACTGCTTCTTCTGACCGAGCAGGTAGAACTCGTCCGAGGCCACGTCGACGCAGATCGGCGGCGGCGACTTGCGCCAGTCCGGCAGCAACTGGTCGAGCGGGCCGGTTTCGATCACCGCGCCCGAAAGGATATGGGCGCCGACGGTCGAGGCCTTCTCGATCACGCAGACGCTGGCTTCGGGTTTGAGTTGCTTCAGCCGGATCGCGAACGCGAGCCCGGCCGGACCGGCGCCGACGACGCAGACGTCGTATTGCATGATTTCGCGTTCGCTCATGGCACCGTCCTGTTCCGCAAAGGTCGGCATTATCCCGGTCGGAACGGGCGCGGGGCAATGAAGCACGCCGCTATGCTCGGACCATGACTGCCGTGCTTGGCGTCGTCGCGTTGGCCGGCGTGGCGACCGTGTCCGATGAGGCCATGGCTGCGGGTATCCGTTCGCTCGGCGGTTTCGCACCGTTCGGTGCGGACGAGTTGCGGATACCTGCCGCGCGATGGTGGGTGGCGCGGTCGTTTCATGGCACCGGTGTCGCCGAATGGCGTGGATGCGTGCTGGCACTGGATGGCCGCCTGCGTGATGGTGCCGCGTTTCGTCGGCGTCACCGTATCGACGACGGCTGCGGCGATGCCGAAGCCCTCCTGCGCGCCTACGCCGATCGCGACGTGCATCTGTTCGACGACCTCGACGCCGACCTCGCGCTGGTGCTGCTCGATCCGGCACGGCGTCGCGTCGTGCTGTACCGCGACCCGCTCGGCGAGCGCGGCCTGCGTTACGTGCGCGAGGGCGACCGCCTGTTCGTGTCGAGCCGCGGCAGTGCGCTGCTGGCGCTGCGCGGCGAACGCCTGCAACCGGACGACACGGCGATGGCGCATTTCTTCGCCCTGCGCGCGCCGCCGGACGACGTGGCGTGGATGCACGGCGTGCGCGAATTGCCGGCCGGCGGCCTGCTGATCATCGACGATGGTCGCGAGCGGCAAACGCGCATTGTGCCCGCGCTGCCGTCGTCGCCGTTGCGCTTTCGCAGCGACGACGCGGCGGCAGACGCCTGGCGCGATACGGTTGCGCAGGCAGTGGCCCGTGCCGGTGCCGACGCCGCGACATCGGCGCTGATGCTGAGCGGCGGCATCGACTCCACCTTGCTCGCCTCCTGTCTCGATCCGGCGCGTTCGCTGGCGGTGAGCTGGGCGGTGCCGCATCTGCCCGATTGCGACGAATCGGCCTTGGCCGCCGCGACGGCTGCGCAACTGCGGTTGCGTCATGTGCGCGCGCCGGACGGAAGCCACGAACCGCTCTCCGATCTGCCGAGCTGGCCGATGGAAGACGAGGCACCGCTGGCGAATCCGTATCGTCGCCTCAATCAGGCGCTGTTCGCCGCGGCACGTGCCGAAGGCGCCACGGTGCTGCTGTCGGGCAATTTCGGCGATCACATCTATGCCGATGGCCGCGACTGGCCGGCCTCGTTCGTGCGCGAACGCGGCATGCTTGCCTTCGTCGCCGAGTTGGTTGTCCAGACGGCCCGTCAGCGGTTCGCGCTGCGGCATGACCCGGGCGTGCGCGGCCTGCTGTCGTGGCTGCGCCCGAGTCGCACATGGGTGCCGGACTGGTTGACGGATACCGCAAGGGACCGCTTGCCGGACACCGCCGAACGGCGCGGCTGGCCGCGGCGGGTCGAGGAAGCCTTCGGACGCGCCAGCGCGCAGGACGCCGAACTGGCGCGCCGCTACGCGAACGCGCATGGTCTGGAACTGCGTTTTCCGTATCGCGACCCGGCGCTGCTGGCGTTCGTTCTCGGTCTGCCTGCGCACTATTCGGATTCGGCGCGCGGGCCGAAATGGTTGAGTCGGCAGGTGTTGTCCGGGCGCGTGCCGGAGTCGGTTCGCCTGCGCCCCAAGCTCGGCAGCCTGACGCCGCTGTTCCAGTGGGGTGTGCTCGATCGTCATCGCGCCGAGGTCGAACGCCTGCTGCTGGATGCCGATGCGCGATGGCCGCGCTACATCGATCGCGATGCGTTGATGCGGGCACTCGCAAGCCCCGAATCGGACGCGCAATTGCTGCCGATCTGGCTGGCGATCTCGTTCGAGCTGTGGTGGCGGGCGCATTGGGCAGCAGGGCCGGCCGTGTTAGCATCCCGCCAGCTTTCTTCCGAAAACAGGTAGTGCCATGCCCGGTCATGTCGAACACATCGTTGAACCTGCGGATACCGATGCGCGTGCGAGCTATGTCGCTCCCGAGTTGCGCGATCTGGGCGATGTGCGTGACCTGACGCTCGGCGCATCACCGGGAACCGGCGATTCGGGCGGTTCGGGTACGCATCGGGCAATGAACCGTCCGGGACAGGGGCAGCGCACCTGATATCCATCGGGTTGGGGGATGGGGTGTGCGCACGGACTGACCTCGTCCTTGCCGTCGCCGGGCAAATCGAAGCGTGTTACGCCACCCGTATCGCCGGTGTGCGCGTGTTTTGCAGCGAAGCGATTGACGGATTCGGGCGGGCTGATGAATCGGCCGTCGTCGCGGCAGCGGATGCGCCGACGAGTTGGCAGGACGAGCTGACGACGCAAGGCTTTCTCGTCGGCGAATTGCGGCGTGTCGATGTCCGATCGTCGGGGCGACGGCGACGACTGGTGTTCTCCGGTCTGGGCGGTCTGGAGGTCGATGCCGATCGGCGCGTGGTTGTCGTCGATGCCGATGTGCCGTCCGCCGCACGTCCGGAAGTGATGCTCGGACCCGGACTGCTGCTGCTGCTGGCGATGGACGGCGTGCTCGCATTGCATGCTTCGGCGATTGCCCATGGCGGACGCACGATCCTGTTCTGCGGTGTTTCCGGCAGCGGCAAGTCCAGCATTGCGCGCCTGGCGGCGGCTTGCGGTGCGGAAACGCTGGTGGACGACATCGCGCCCTGCCGGATCGCGCCGACGCCGCAGTTGCTGCCGCGCTTTCCGCAACTGAAGTGGGCACAGCCGCTGTCGGGCGCCGATCGCGCCATCGGCATCGATCAAATCGTGTTCGTCGAGCGCGGTACCGCCGCCTTGGGTGTGCAGCCATTGTCTGCGGCCGAGACGCGTTTGCGGCTGATCCGGCACTCGGTGGCGGCGCGCCTGTTTCCGCGTGCGCTGCTGCGCTGGCATCTCGATGCCGTCACCGCATTCACGCGCGGCGTTCCGGCGCTGCGCATGTCGTGGCCGGAGTGTGCGGAAGCGGCGATTCCCGGGCAGGTTGCGGCCGCGCTGGCCAGATTGTCGGCGTGGTGACTTGCGGCGGGCATCGGCTTCAGGGACAGTCGCGCCGATGAATCGCCACACCACTTACCTGCTCGCGCCGCATGTGCTGGCCCAGTTCGACCTGGACGAGGCGGTCCTGCTCGACGAGGCACTCGGTCGCTACTTCGCCGCCAATCCGGTCGCCAGCCTGATTCTTCGCGCATGCCGGAACGGTGCCCGCCGTGACGAGCTGCTGGCCGACGTGGTCGCGACGCATCGCGTCGAAGCGGATCGGGCCGGTGCGGACCTCGATCGCTTTCTCGCCGATCTGGTCGCGCGGGGCCTGTTGCGGACCTCGGTCGCGACATGAGTCCCGACGAGTTCGACGCGCGCGTCCGCTTCGTGGCGGAACTGGCGCGACGGCTGCATCAGTACGGCACGTCGGCGCCGCGTCTGGAGCGCGCCATCGACGGCGTGAGTGCGCGCCTCGGCCTGCTGCCGACCAGCCTGTCAACGCCGACGTCGATCACGCTGTCCTTCGTCGATCCGGACGACGGCGAACTGGCCTTGCCGCGCAGGACGATGGTGATGCGCGTGAATCCGGGCGACGTGAATCTGCGCCGCCTGTGCGAAGTCGATGCCATTGCCGAGCGCGTGCTCGCGCAGCAGATCGGCATCACCGAGGGATTGGCGGAACTGCGCGCGCTGCGCACCGGCTTGTCGGTGAAGGGCGTGGGCTTGCAGGTGCTCAGCTTCGGCATCGCCGGCGCCACCGTCGCCGCCTTGCTCAAGGGCAGTTCGGCGGATGTGCTCGCGGCGGGCAGCATCGGCCTGCTGATCGGCCTGCTGGCCCTGGTGGCCGATCGTCGGTCGAATTTCGCGCCCTCGTTCGAGGCCGTTGCGGCGTTCCTCGCCATGTTTTTCGCGTCGCTGATCGCGTCGTCGTTGGTGCCGCTGAACGTGCGTTCGGTCCTGATCGCCTCGATCATCGTGCTGATGCCGGGGCTGACATTGACGACCGCCGTGACCGAACTCTCGACCCAGCATCTGGTCGCCGGCACGGTTCGACTGATGGGTGCGGCGGCGACGCTGTTGAAGTTGTCGCTCGGCACCATCGCGGCGGTGCAATTGGCGCGCGCATTCGGCCTCGTCGCGCTGCCCGCACAGGGATTGCCGGTGCCGGAATGGGCGGAATGGGTAGCGCTGGTGGCGGCGAGCTATTCGTTCGCCGTGTTGTTCCAAGCGTCGAAGCGCGATTATCCGTTGGTCATGGCTTCCGCATGGCTCGGCTATCTGGCGACGAAATGCGCCAGTGCCTGGGCTGGCCCCGAGTTCGGCGTATTCCTCGGCGGTATCGCGGTGGGCAGCGCGGCCAATGTCTATGCGCGCTGGCGCTCGCGTCCCGGTGCATTGGTGCGTGTTCCGGGCATCATTCTGCTGGTGCCGGGTTCGGTGGGTTTTCGCAGCCTTTTCTTCGCATTCGAGCGCGATGTCTATCTCAGCCTCGATACCGCGTTTTCGCTGCTGGCGATCCTGATCGCCTTGGTTGCGGGTTTGCTGTTCGGCAATTTGCTGGTGCCGCCACGCCGGTCGATCTGACGGACCCGAAAACACAACGGGCCGGTCATGCCGGCCCGTTGTGCGCAAACTGCCGAGAAGTTCAGCCGATCAGCAGGTCCTTTTCCTTCTTGCCCGCGGCCAGCGCATCGGCAAACCAGCGCGGACGCTTGCCGCGGCCGGCCCAGGTCTGGCTCGGGTCCGCCGGATTGCGGTACTTCGGCTTGACCTTCGAGCCTTTGGTCTTGCCGCGCGCGCGCTTGCCGCCAAAGACCTGTTCGAAGGTAACGCCCTCGTCGGCGAGGATTTTCAGGATTCGATCGCGGATCTTCTGCACGCTTTCCACCGCGATTTCCTCCTTTCGGCGTTCCGCGCGCTGGATCAGGTCGTTGAGTTGGGTTTGCGAAAGCTTTTTCAGATCAATGGCCATGGTGTTTCCCCGGTAAAGGCGCGATCATCCGGAAAATCCCCGATTTGGCAAGTGCGACGCACTTCCCGGGGTGACCAAGGTTCACACGCCCGTTGGCGGCGGCAGGAGCGCGGGCGGCAACCGAATGCTTGGCGCCAGCCTGCCGGCGCGTACAATCCGCTCGGCTAACACATCACCCATACAGGAACCGGCTCGCCATGGGGCTACTTGACGATCTCGAACAGCAGGCGCAGAAGGAGCGCGACAGCAAGGAGGAATTGCAGAAGCAGAGGCGCGAGTTCTTCAAGAACACCACCTTGCCGGTGATGGAGAACCTGTTCGACTACCTGACGCGCCTGTCGAAGACGCTCAATTTCCTGCAGGCGCCGCGCGTCGGGCGTTACGCCATCAGCGGCTATGGCGAGGTTGTCACCCGTTGCAGCAATGACATGAACGTTCAGGCGCAGATGCCGATGTACGGTCGCACCTACACGCTCACGGTCACCGGCGTGGTCGACACATCGCAGTCGCCGCAACTGATGATCGAGGGCGCCTCGCGCATCGACGCCATGGTCGAACTGTTCCGGCGCTACGGCTTCGAGGCGATGCAGAAGGCCGAAAAGAACGAGAAGGGCGAGTACACGAAGGCCTGGTTCCAGGCGGCCGGCAAGGTCAACATGGTGGCGACCTTCGTCGCCGAGATGAACAGCGACCTGTTGCGCATGGAGTTCACCAACTTCGATGCCTTCGCCACCCGAAAGCAGGCCATACGCATCGCCGACCTCAACGACGAGTTGCTCGATTCCATCGGCAAGTACATCGCGTTGCAGCAGAACTACATCCTGCGCGAGACGATCTCCGACGAGAACCGCGAGGCTTGGCGCGCGAAGCTGCAACAGGAGCAGACCCGCCGCGAGTGGGAGCAGAAGATCGCCGAAGCTCAGCGTGCCGAGGAAGAGCGGTTGAAGAAGGCCCAGCAGGGCAATCGCATCACCGGCAGTTTCAAGGCCATTACCGGGGAGTTCCCGAAGCCCGCGACCGGCCAGCAGAAGGCAGTGACCGGGCAGCAGGCGGCCGTGACCGCGCCCATTCCTCCGGCCGGCGGCAAACCTTCGGATACGCCGAGCGGGCTGTTCCACAAGATCGGCAGCCTGTTCGGCAAGAAGGACAAGTAAGTTCTGGAATCGCGGCCGGGAGGCCGCTCCCACTGAAGGT
>CALMWD010000098.1 GCA_937873105.1 uncultured Rhodanobacteraceae bacterium | reverse complement strand
CCATTTCATTCCGGAGGAAATCGATGACCTTCTTCACCTCCGGCGTTCCGGCTTTCCATTCGATGCCGGCGTAGATGTCTTCGGTGTTCTCGCGGAAGATGACCATATTGGTCTTTTCGGGGGCCTTCACCGGGGACGGAACTCCGTTGAAGTAGCGCACCGGGCGCAGGCAGACATAAAGGTCGAGCTCCTGGCGCAGGGCGACGTTGAGCGAACGGATGCCGCCGCCGACCGGCGTGGTCAGCGGGCCCTTGATCGAGACGAGGTAGTCGCGGCAGGCCTGCACGGTCGAATCCGGCAGCCAGGAGCCGAACTGGTTGTTCGACTTCTCGCCGGCGTAGATCTCCATCCAGTGGATCTGGCGCGCGCCGCCGTAGGCCTTCGCGACCGCGGCATCGAGCACGCGCACCGAGGCGCGCCAGATGTCGGCGCCGGTGCCGTCGCCCTCGATGAACGGGATGATCGGGTTGTTCGGCACCTTCAGCACGCCGTTCTCGATGGTGATCTTGGCGCCGTTCGCGGGCACGTTCAGGGTGGGCTCGGCCATGGATGTTTCCTCCGGTTGCAGGGGTTCCGCGCCGGAACGGCGCGAGGCCGCGCATTGTCGCGGGTTCGGCGGGGACGGGATAGATGGCGGCGTTTGCCGCGGGCGGCGGAACTTTGCGCCGTCGCCAGCACTCCATGACGGCCCATGCCCGCCTTGCCGCATCCGCTGACGCTGGAAGAACGCCTGCTCGCCGAGAACCGTTGGCGGGCGCGGCGCGCGGCCATCGGCGAGTCGATGTTCCTCGGCGCCGGCCATGCCGCGCTGTTGCTCCTGGCGGTGTGGGCCTGGCTGCGGCTCGACGCGGGCGTCTTCGCCGCGATGGCCGCCCGGGTCGAGCTGCAGGCCACCAGCGCGACCCTGGCGGTCCTCGTGGCCACGGCCTGGGCGATGCGGCAGCGACTGGCGAGGGATGCGCGTCGGCATGCGCGCTCGTCGCAGGCGGCGCTGCCGATCTGGCGCGAGACGCAGCGGCGGCGCGATACCCGCGTGCGCACCCGCTTCGCGCTGGCCTTGACCCTGGGCGCTGCGGCGGCCTGGGCCCTGATCGCACTGCACGACGCACAGGCCGCGACACGAATCGCCGCGGCCTTGCGCTTCGCCCTGCTCGCGGCCTGGCTGGCCATCGTCTTCGTGCCGGCGCCGCCACTCGGGCCGGATCGCCTGGACGCCGCGTCCGCACGCCTGGCGCGCGTGCCGCGCTGGATCGACCGGCTGGCCGCGCGCGATCTGCCGCATCTGCCGCAATGGTGGTGGCAGCGCGCGGCATCGACCTGGATGCGCGGGCGCGCCGCGACGGCCCTGGGCGCCGGCCTGCTGCTCGCGCCGAGCGAAGCGGTCGCCGTGGTGGTGCCGTTGACCCTGCTCGCGCTCATGGCCCTGGTCAATGCGCTCGACGCGGCACACCGGCTCGCCGGCGAGGTCCTGCGCCTGCTTGCGGAACGACCGCCCGGGGCGCGTCGGCTGTGGCGCAATCTCTGGCCCCTGCAACTCGTGCTCGCGGCGATGGCGGCGCTGCTCGTGCTCGGCGTGCTGCACCTGCTCGGCGCGGGTGTCGCGGTCCTGCTCGCGACCGCCGCCGCGATCCTGCTGATCGCGCAGATCGACTTCCTGCTCGCCCTCGTGCTGCGCCGTCGCCCGGAGCGATTGCCGATCGTGCGCCTGCAGACCGGTCTCATCGCGATCGCCGTCGCCGGCGCCTTCGCGCCCTTGTTGTTGGTCGGCGCGGTGGCCGGCTGGATCTGGCTGTTGCGGCGCGTGCTGCGGGAGGACGGCGATGCTTGAGATCGCGGGGCTGCGCGTCGAACGCGGCGGACGTGCCGTGCTCGACGGCCTCGACTGGCGCGTCGAACGCGGCGAATGGATCGGCCTGGTCGGCGCCAACGGCACCGGCAAGTCGACCCTGATGGCCGCCATCGTCGGCCTGGTCGCGACCCAGGCCGGGCGCATCCGCGTCGGCGGCCACGACCTCGCCGAACAGACCGCGGCGGCACGCGACCTGTGCGCGGTCGCGATCGCGCCGGAACGCCTGCCCGACGGCCTGACGGTGCGGCAACTGCTGGAACTGGTGCACGCCGCGCGCGGACTGCCGGTCGCGGCGATGGCGGCCTCGTTGCAACTGGCCGAACGCCTCGGGCTCACGCCCTGGCTCGACGCCTTCCTCGGCGCCTGCTCGCTCGGCACCCGCCAGAAGGCCGGCATCGTCGCCGGGCTCGCCCCGCGGGCGCCGCTCTGGCTGCTGGACGAATCCTTGAACGGCCTCGATCCGGTCAGCGCCTATGCCTTCAAGGAATTCCTGGCCGAACAGCAGGGCCGCGGCGACACCGCCATCGTGCTGGCCACGCATGGCATCGAACTGGCCGAACGCCTGCTGACGCGCGTCTGCGTGCTGCGCGAGGGCCGCATCGGCGAAGACGTCGACCGCGCCCGCCTCGACGCGATCCGCGCCGATCCGGCGCACTCGGTCGAGGCCGTGCTGGTCGCGGCCATGCGCCACAGCTGAACCGCCTTCACGCCGGATGCGCGCGCCGGGCACGAAGCTGGCGCGATGTGGCACGTCGTCTGGTTCAAGCGCGATCTGCGCGTCGAGGATCATGCCCCGCTGGCGGCCGCCGCCGCGGCGGGTCCGGCGCTGCCGCTGTACGTGGTCGAGCCCGAGCTCTGGGCGCAGCCCGATGCCAGCGGCCGCCACTGGGCCTTCGTGCGCGAATCGCTGCACGACTTGCGCGCCGGGCTTGCGCGCGTCGGCCTGCCGCTGGTGGTGCGCAGCGGCGACGTGGTCGCCGTGTTCGAGCGACTGCGGCGCCGGCACGGCATCGCTTCGATCCACGCGCACCAGGAAACCGGCAACGACTGGACTTTCCGCCGCGACCGCCGCGTGCTCGCCTGGGCGCGCGAACAGGGCATCGCCGTGACCGAACATCCGGCCTTCGGCGTGGTGCGCCGCATGCGCAGCCGTGCGCGCTGGACCGCGCAATGGGAACAGGTGATGCGCGCGCCGATCGCGTCGCTGCGGATCGCGCCGCAGCCGGCCCTGCCTTTCGATGTCGGCGCCATCCCCGATGCGCCGACAGCCGCCTTGCCGGCCGACGATGGTCCCGGCCGCCAACGCGGCGGCCGAGCCGAAGCGCTCGCCCTGCTCGACAGTTTCCTCGGCGAACGCGGCCGCCACTACACGCGCGAAATGTCGAGTCCGCTCAGCGCCGCGTCGGCCTGCTCGCGGCTGTCGCCGCATCTCGCCTACGGCACGCTCGGTCTGCGCGAACTGGTGCAGCGCGTGCGCCGCGAACGCGCGCGGGTCGGCGACCTCGCGTCGCTCGATGCCTTCGCCCAGGTCGAGTGCAGCGACGCCTTGCCGGCGCAGGACCCGCGCCGCAGCACGAATCCCTGGAAGCGCTCGCTGGCTTCGTTCGAATCGCGGCTGCACTGGCATTGCCATTTCATCCAGAAGCTGGAGTCCGAGCCGGAGATCGAGTTCCAGAACGTGCATCGCGGTTTCGACGGCCTGCGCGAGCACGACTTCGACGCATCGCGCTTCGACGCCTGGCGGCGCGGCGAGACCGGCTGGCCCTTCGTCGACGCCTGCCAGCGCATGCTGGCCGCGACCGGCTGGATCAACTTCCGCATGCGCGCCATGCTGGTCGCGGTCGCGAGTTACCAGCTCTGGCTGCACTGGCGCGAACCGGCCCTGTTCCTGGCGCGCCAATTCACCGATTACGAACCCGGCATCCATTTCCCGCAGGTGCAGATGCAGAGCGGCGTCACCGGCATCAACATCCCGCGCATCTACAACCCGATCAAGCAAAGCCGGGACCAGGACCCGCACGGCCGGTTCATCCGCCGCTGGCTGCCGCAGCTGCGCGGCGTGCCGGACGGCTTCATCCACACGCCGTGGCTGATGGATCGGAAGCAACAACAGGCCGCGGGATGCCGCATCGGCGGCGGCTATCCGGCGCCGATCGTCGACCACGCGCAGGCCGCACGCGAGGCACGCAGCCGATACCTGGATTGGCGGCGGCAACCCGGCATGCGCGAACTGGCCGAGTCGGTGCTGCGCAAGCACGGCAGCCGCAAGCGCCGGCTCGCCACCCGCAGCGCGGCCGCAGCGCCGCAGCCCGATCTGTTCGCCGGATCATGAGCACGACCCGCGCGCGCCCGCCGCGCTACACGAAGTCGACCCTGCCGACCAAGCCCTGCGCGACCTGCGGCCGCCCGTTCGCCTGGCGCAGGAAGTGGGCACGCGATTGGGACGCCGTCCGGCATTGCTCGGAGGCTTGCCGGAAAAAGAAGAGGGCGCCGTCGCCGGCGCCCTCGTGATGCGACAACGCCGGCGGCGTTATTCGAAGCCGTTCTCGAAGATGGCGTTGTTCGTGGTCGAGAGCGACGGCAGCAGGCACCAGCGCGTCAGGCTGCCGGTGTCGATCCCGACGTTGTCGGACACGGTCAGGGTCCAGTTGCCGGCGAAATCCTGGCCGTCGAAGGCCGACAACGCCTCGTTCGGCGTGCGGGTGCCGGCGACGGCGGGCGGCGTGCCCGCACAGGCCGATTCGATCGTGCCGTCGGCCCCTTCGTCGTCGGCGGTGACCGCGACATCGTTGGCGCTGCAACCATTGGTGGATGCGGGCACGCCCGGCCGATCCAGCACGGCGACCGTGGTGGCGCCATGGCTGAGCGTCATCCGCAGATCGCCCACCCAGGTATGGCTCGCTTCCAGGCGCACGTTGAGGTCGATCAGGGTACCGGCGAAACCCGCCAGCACGCTGGTGACGCCGGCGGGCGTGTTGTCGGGGATGGCGAGCGTGCCGTTGAAGCAGATCTCGGCATTGGTCGTGAACGAGAACGCCGTCGCCGACACTTGGTCGCCGCAGCCGTTGCGGGCCGTCACCCGCCAGTGGTACTCGGTGCTCGGCATCAGGCCGAAGGACGGCACCAGGCTGGTCGACGTGGTCGTCTGGCTGCCGACGATGCCGGCAAAGCCGGCGTCGGTGGCCACCTCGACCAGGTAGTCCACCGCGCCGCTCACGGCATTCCAGCCGAGCGTGGGCGGATTGGCGACGTTCGCGGCGCGGTCGACCGGCGCGACCAGCGTCGGCCCGGCCGCGAGCGGCGCCGACACCGTCACCGGCAGGACGGCATCGCGCTGGAAGGCCGGCGCCGCGCTGGTCGCACGCAGCGTGACCGGATACGTGCCCGCGGTGGCGCCGGCGAGGGTGGACAGGCTCAGCACCGAATTGGCCGAACCCGCGGCGGGCACGTTGAGCGGATTCGGCGCGAACGCGCCGCCGCTGAAGACGGCGCCGTCCAGCCCGGGCAGGGACAGGGTCACGTTGCCGCCGAAGCCGGACACCGACGCGGCGGTGAGCGTGGTGGCCGCGAGGGCGCTGCCGCGGCAGACCGACTGCGCGGCGGGCGACAGCGACAGCGACACCGCGGGCGTCGGCGACTGCGGGGTCACGACATAGGCGTCGATGTTGTCGCCGCCGCCGCCGCCTTCGGCGCGGTTGTCGGTGAAGATCGCGATGACTTCGCTGACCAGGGCGTCCATGCCGTTGTAGTCGCCCCACTCGAACCCGTCGGCGATGTTCGGCGAGGTGACGGTGCTCAGCCGCTGTTCCGGCGCCCAGGTCACGCCGCCGTCGGTGGAGGTGGTCGCGAAGATGTCGACGCCGGCGCTACGGCCCGCCGCCAGCTTGGTGTTGTAGTAGATCAGGTAGATGTTGCCGCTGCGGTCGACGCTCAGCCACTGGTTGTAGCGGTCGACGCTGTTGACGTCGCCGCTGCCGAGCGGATCGACGACGGTCCAGCTGGCGCCGTTGTTGCGGGAATAGGCGACGCGCACGCGACCGTGGTTGTTCGCGGCGGTGTTCGAGTCGGCATTGTTGTTGTCGGTCCAGGCCGCATAGATCGAACCGCCGAACGGACCGGCACTGAGATCGACGTCGGCGGAGACGTAGATGAAGGCGTTGCGCGTCTCCATCGACGGCAGCGGAAAGTCGAAGTTGCCGCGCGGGGGCGCGATGGGGCTCGCGGCCGCGAACGTCGCGCCGCCGGCGGTCGACTTGGCGACGCGGATGGCCTGCGCCGACGTCGAGGGATAGAAGTAGTAGACATTGCCGAGCTTGTCGCTGGTGATGTCGGAACCGATGCCCTGATTGCCGCTGTCGATGGTCAGCGTCGACTGGAAGCTCAGGCCCTTGTCGGTGGAGCGCGCGAACTTCTGGACGTTGCTGTCGTGCCAGGCGATGTAGACGTTGTCCTTGTGCGGCGACGTGGCATGGCTGTCGACGTGGATGAATTCCTTGTCCGAACCGCTGCTGGTGAGCGTGGCGGTCCGGATCCAGCTCACGCCGTCGTTGGTGGTGCGGTAGAACTTGACGCTGCAGCCGCTGAAGCTGCAGGCGTCCAGGGTCGCGGTGTAGCCGATCGTGCCGTCGATACTCCAGCCCACGGTGGGGTCGCAGCAGGTGTTCGGGTCGGGCAGGCTGATCGGCGTGCTCCAGGTTTCGCCGCCGTCGGTGGAGCGGTACATCTTCTGGCCGCTGCCCGGTCCGTTGCTGCCGGCGATCAGCAGGTTGGGATTGACCGGATTGATCGCGATCGCCGTCTCGGCGGCGCCGTTCGGCTGCGATACGCGGCGTTCGCCGGTCAGGAACTTCCATTCGAAATCGGCGCCCTTGGCCTTCAGCTTGCCGTGCGGCGACTCGAGGATGACGTAGCGGCCCTGATCGTCGCGGGTCAGCGAACGATGGACCTCGCCATTGATCAGGTATCCGCCGTAAGCCTGGCGATAGTGGTTGAATGCGCTGCGCGGATAGAAGCCGATGTCGCCGCGATAGCTCGGCCGCGCTTCGCGCAGCTTCACGCGATAGAACGCGGGAATGCCGTCCAGGATCTTCGCGTCCGACGCCGGCAGCAGCGCGACCTGTTCGCGCGTCAGCTGGTAGTTGCGGTCGTCCCACGGACCGTGTTCGGCCAGTCTGGCGTAATCGACGGACGCATCGGCGCCGCGCGCCTGATCAACCCGGATCGCCACCGGATCCCCTTCCGCGGCGCGCACGGCGGCGATCGACGCGACGAACAGCACGACTGCAAGCAAATTCCTGATGAACATGGCTATCCCCAAGTGATGGCAACGGCCCCAAACCGTTTCCCCGGGGAACATGCTAGCGATCAGGGCCACGTCCTGTCGCGCTGGGTCGCCAGAACCAGCAGGGCCAACAGGGCCACGCCGGCCGCCACCAGGAACATCGCGGTCGCCCCTTGCCATTGCCACAAGGCCCCGGCGGCGAGGCTGGCGACCAGCAGGGCGACGCCGCTCGACAGGTGGAACACGCCGAAGGCGGTGCCGCGCAGCGCCTTCGGCGCGACGTCGGACAACATCGCCGAGAGCAGGCCCTGGGTGAAGCCGAGATGCACGCCCCAGAGCAGCACGCCGAGCGCGGCACCGATGCGTCCGGGCACGAGCGCGAAGACCAGGTCGGCGACGATGAGCAGGGCCACGCCGGCCAGCAGCAGGGCGCGCCGCGAGATGCGGTCCGCCCACCAGCCGACCGGATACGCGGTCAGCGTGAAGGCGAGGCTCATCAGCACCAGGGCCAGCGGCGCCAGGCCGTCGCCGAAGCCGGCATCGCGCATGCGCAGAACCAGGAAACCCTCGCCGAAGCGCGCCAGGTTGAGCAGGAAGGCGAGCCCGATCACGCCCCAGACCGGGGCGCCGAGCGCACGCCAGTCGCGCAGGCGCAGCCCGGGCTTGCGTTCGCCGTCGTGCGGTTCGGGCTCGCGCACGTAGACCAGCAGCACCAGCACCGCCAGCAGGCCCGGAATCGCCGCGAACCACAGCGCGGCGCGCGCATCGAGCAACCACAGCATCAGGCCCATGGCCGCGAGCGGGCCGATGACCGCGCCGACGGTGTCGAGCGACTGGCGCAGGCCGTAGGCGGCGCCGCGTTGCTCGAGCGGGGTCACGTCGGCGATCAGGGCGTCACGCGGTGCGCCGCGAATGCCCTTGCCGAGCCGGTCGGCGAGGCGGGCGCCGAGCACCCATCCGGCGCTGTTCGCGAGCGGGAACACGAGCTTGGTCAGGGCCGCGAGGCCGTAGCCGGCGACGATCAGCGGCTTGCGCCGGCCGATGCGGTCGCTGAGCGCGCCCGAGAACAGCTTGACGATCGAGGCGGTCGCCTCGGCCGCGCCCTCGATCAGGCCGATCATCAGCATGCTGGCGCCGAGCGGCCCGGCCAGCAGCAGCGGCAGCAGGGCATGCACCAGTTCCGACGACACGTCGGTCAGCAGCGAGACGATGCCGAGCGCCCAGACCGTGGTCGGCAAGCGGAGGCGGTTCACGGCCGATGCTCGCGGGCGAGGTACTCGCGGCTCTGCATCTCGATCAGGCGCGAGGCGGTGCGTTCGAACTCGTGGCGATGGCGCTCGCCGCGATACAGGCCGAGCGGATCGGCGGCGGCGCTCAGCACCAGGTTGACGTTGCGGTCGTAGAACTCGTCGACCAGGTGGATGAAGCGCTTGGCGGCGTCCTCGCGCCGCTGCGTCGCATCGAACGCCGGCACATCGGAGACGAACACGGTCTGGAAGCTGCGCGCGATCTCGATGTAGTCGGCGACCGCACGCGGGCCTTCGCAGAGCGCGGCGAAGTCGAACCAGGCCTGGTCGTCGGCGAGGCGGCGCAGCGGGATGTCGCGGTCGTGCACGCGCAGCGCGGTGTCCGGGCGCAGTTCGCCGGGCGCGAGGTCGTCGAACATGCGCGCCAGGCGCGACTCGGCCGTGGCGTCGGCGGGCGTCAGGTAGACGCCGGCCCGGGTCAGCGCGCGCAGGCGGTAATCCATCGCGCTGGCCAGCTCGATCACCTCGCAGTGGCGCTCGATCAGGGCGATCGCCGGCAGGAAGCGGGCGCGCTGCAGGCCGTGTTCGTACAGGCGCTGCGGCGGCAGGTTCGAGGTCGTGACCAGGGTCGCGCCGGCCTCGAACAGGTGGCTCAGGAACTCGCCGAGGATCATGGCGTCGCCGATGTCCTGCACGAAACATTCGTCGAGGCAGAACAGCCGCGCCTCGCGCGCGAAGCCCTGGGCGACAAGCTTGAGCGGATCCTGTTCGCCGGCGACCTCGCGCAGGGCGGCGTGGATGCGGCCCATGAAGCGATGGAAGTGCAGGCGCAGCTTGCGCTCGCCGGGCAGGGTGTCGTGCAGCAGGTCGATCAGGAAGGTCTTGCCGCGACCGACGCCGCCATGCAGGTACAGGCCGCGCACCGGCGGCACCGAGCGGAAGCGCGACAGGAAGCGGCTGAAGGCGCCCTCGTCGGCGCGTTCGATCAATTGCGCATGGATGCGGTCCAGCACCGGCAGCAGCGCGCGCTGGGCCGGATCGTCCTGGCGATGCCCGCGCTCGACTTCGCGCTGGTAGGCGGCGCTCGGGTTCATGCCAGCGGCGGCAGGCGCGGCTCGACGAACTGCGCGATCGCCTCGCGCAGGGCCAGCAGGCGGCCGTGGAAGAAATGCGAGGCGCCGTCGAATCGCAACAGGGTCGGCGGCGGATGGCGATCGGCCATCCAGGCATGGACCGCGGCCGGATCGACCACTTCGTCGGCCTCCGGCTGGATCACCAGCCAGGGGCAGCCGGGTTCCCGGAAGCCGGAGAAGTCGCGGAAGCCGACCGCGGGCGCCAGCGAGATCAACAGGTCCGGGCGGAGATCGGCGGCGCGCATCATCGAGACGTAGGCGCCGAACGAGAAGCCGGCCAGCACCAGCCGCGCGGTCGGCCGCGTCGCGCGCACCCAGTCGCAGATCGCAACCAGATCGGCGCCTTCGCCGATGCCGTCGTCGTGTTCGCCCGCAGAGCCGCCGACGCCGCGGAAGTTGAAGCGCAGGGTCGCGCAGCCGAGTTCGCGCAGCGCCTGAGCGGCGCTGGTCACGACCTTGTTGGCCATGGTGCCGCCGTGCAGCGGATGCGGATGGCAGACGACGCCGACGACGTCGCGCTTGAGCTCGCCGGCCGGCCATTCGACGACCGCCTCGATCGCGCCGGCCGCGCCCTGCAGCTGCAGCGGACCGGTCGTTTGCGGGAAGGCGGCGGCGGACGTCATCGCGGCTCAGTCCGCCGGGGTCGGCGCCACTGCCTGCGGTTGCAGACGCAGGCCGAGCAGCATCGGATCGTGGTCGGAACTGCGGAACACGTCCGGGCGGTAACGCGTCTTCAGCGCGCGTCGGTCGTAGTCGGGTTCGTCGTATTCGAAGCCGGGCGATTCGTCGGCATTGATGTGCCATTCGCCGGCGCCGCCGACATGGGCGGCCAGCGAGGCGCTGGCCAGGGCATGGTCGAGGCGACCGGAGTGGCCACGGAACACGTAGCTGTAGGCGGGCTCGCGGGTATGCGCGGCGACCACGTCGACGAAACCGCGGTTGACCAGCAGGCGCAGCGGGTCCTCGTTGCCGTAGGCATTGAGGTCGCCGACGACGAGCACGCGGTCGTGCCCGGTCTGGAGCGGATCGCCGGCCAGCCAGTCGGCGAGCACGCGCGCCGACTCGACGCGCTTGGCGTTGTAGCAGCCCTGGCCGTCTTCCTGGTCGCGATCGGGACCTTCGGCGTCCTGGCAGCCCTTGGACTTGAAATGGTTGGCGACGACGACGAAGTCGAGCTCGCCGGCGACGAAACGCTGCGCCAGCGGCGGTCGCGACCAGCGCGCGAACGGGCCGTCGGTCGTGAACGCGGCCGCGCCCTCGGGGCGGACGCGGCTCTGGCGGTAGATCAGGCCGACCGCGATCGGGTCTTCGCCGATGCGCTCGACCGGTGGGCGCACGAAGGCGTAATCGCCGCGTTCCTTGCCGCGCGCCTTGTTGAGGTTGCGCACCAGCTCGGCCAGCGCCGAGGTCTCGCCGTAGCCGTCGTTCTCGATCTCCATCAGGGCGACGATGTCGGCGTCGAGCACGTCGAGGGCGGCGACGATCTTCGCGCCCTGGCGCTTGAAGGCATCGGCGTTCTGCGCGCCTCGCTCGGTCGGGAAGCCGCCGCCCTGGCCGTCGCCGTTGAAGTAGTTCAGCACGTTGAAGGCGGCGACACGCAGGTCGCCGTCGACGTCCGGCGGCTGGGCCGGGCGCGGCGCGTGCGTGACCTTGCCGATCGGCGCGACCAGCTGCACGCGGTACTCGCCGTCGCGCTGCTCGAGCACGCCCTCGATGCCGACGACCTGGGAATCGACGCGATACGGCGTCTCCGGCGTCAGCGCGTCGGGCAGGTGCCAGAGCTTCTTCGGGAATTCGTCGAGGCGGGCATCGTCGAGCACCAGCCGTGTCGCCAGGTTGGCCTCGGCCAGCGCACGCGCGGCCTGGCCCGGGATGTGGCGCTCGGTCGGCGCGTAGTCGCGACCGTCGAACGACACGATGAGCGCGCCGTGCCGCAACAGATCCTCGTTGCCGACCAGCGAGACCGGTCCGGCGATGGCGATGCGTTCGCCTTCGTGACGCTCCCAGTCGGTCGCGGCGCTGCCGGCGGCGGCGATCGTGCGCGGCACCGGATCGATCGGCTTGTCCTCGCAGCGGACCAGCTGGGCGACTTCGATCAGGGCGGTCTGGGTGTCCGGCGCGGCGCCGAGTTCGGCGACGGTGGCGCGCACGCGCACGCGGCTGCCGACCGGCCAGTCGAGCTTGTCGGGATGGCGCACGAAGATGCCCTCGGAGGTCGCCGGATCGGCATCCTCGCTGCCGGGCTCGCTGGCCAGGTAGAAACCGCCGAGGCCGTCGACGAACTTGGCGCTGATGCGCGCCTCGACCTCGACCTTCTCGCCGACCAGCGGGCTCATCGCCTGCGCGCCCTGCACGGCCGCGATGCCGGCGGCGAGGCGACCGCATTCGAGCGGACCGTCGCCGACGACGGGGACACCGTTCGGCCCGACTTCCGGCGCGCAGCCGGCCGTGGCCACACAGACCGCGACGGCGACGATGGGGACGAAACGCTTCATCTTCATGCACATTCCAGGGCTGCAAACCAAGACGCCGCCCGAAGGCGGCGCGCTGGACCGAGGCGTCCGCGGCACGGACGCAACGGAATCACTTCAGGTTGTCGACCATCCACTGCACGGTGGCGCGCACCTGATCGTCGCTGAGCGCCGGGTTGCCGCCGCGGGCGGGCATCACGCCGGCGCTGCCGGTGTAGCCCTCGATCGCATGCTTGACCAGGGTGTCCATGCCCTGCGCGGTGCGCGCGGTCCAGGCCGCCTTTTCCAGCTTCGGCGCGCCGCCGGCACCCGCGGTGTGGCAGGCGCCGCAGAGGTTGTTGTAGATCGTCGCGCCGTCGAGCGTGCCGTCGAAGGCGACTTGGCCCTTCGCGGCTTCGGCGGCGGCGGCCTTGGCGGCCTCCGCGGCGGCCTTGCCGGTTTCGCCCGAGAACACGCCGCCGACCGGGGCGATGCGCGCGTCGGTCGCGGCGATCAGGGTCGGGTTCTCTTCCCGCGGCTGCTTGGCGTAGATGTACATCGCGGCCAGGATCAGGATGATCGCCAGCACCACCAGCCCGCCGATGAGCTGGGCGAAGTGCTTCATGAAGGTCATGTCGTGCTTGTTCATCGAAGGTCTCCACGACCGGAGCCGGACTGCGCGGGCAGCCGCTGCGGCAGGCAGGAAAAGGGCTGGCCATTGTGCCGGGGCGGGGCCGACGCGGCAAGGCGACCGCGTGTCGCGGCGTGCTCAGACGTCGCCGTCGGCCAGCCAGCCCTCGCCGCTGCCGCGCTGGAAGACGCGGTCGCTGGCCAGCACGGCACCGGCCGGGATCGGCTCGGCACCGCGCATCTGGTCGTAGATCGGCGCGAAGTCGGGATCGACCGTGGCCTTGAACAGCTGGTCGAAGCTGTCGATCACGAAGTAGGTCTTCTGGTAGGTGTCGATGCGGTAACGCGTCTGCATCACCCGCTTCAGGTCGAAGCCGATCCGGTTCGGCGCCGGCGATTCCAGGCAGTGGATCGACTCGCCCTTGGAGGACAGGATGCCGGCACCGTAGATGCGCAGGCCCTCGGGGGTGGCGATCAGGCCGAACTCGACCGTGTACCAGTAGAGGCGCGTCAGGTTGGCGAGCGACTCGGCGCCGAAGCCCGAGGCGCGTACGCCGCCGGCGCCGTAGGCCTGCATGTAGTCGGCGAACACCGGGTTCATCAGCA
>CALMWD010000097.1 GCA_937873105.1 uncultured Rhodanobacteraceae bacterium | reverse complement strand
CGACCCAAACCGGTCAGCCGTACCGCGGGTTCACGCCGTTCTGGCGCAATGCGGCGACGAAGATCGCCGACGTCCTGCCGCTGCTGGCGCCGAGCACGATCCGCTTCGCCGATGCCGGGCTGCACTGCGAACCGATCGAGTCGCTGAACCTGCGGCCGACCATTCCTTGGGACAGCGGCATGGCGGCCACCTGGACACCGGGCGAGCAGGGCGCCCTGACGCGGCTGCGCGAGTTCGTCGAGCACGCCACGCGTTACGGCAAGGAACGCGACCGGCCCGACCTTCCCGGCACCTCGATGCTGTCGCCGCACCTGCACTTCGGCGAAGTCTCGCCGCGGCAGATCCTGGCGGCGCTGCAACTCGAAGCGCAGGGCGATCCGGGCTGGATGGATCGGGTCGAGCACTACGTGCGCGAGCTCGGCTGGCGCGAGTTCGCGCATCACCTGTTGTTCCACTATCCGCACACCACGAACGCCAACCTCAACCCCCAGTTCGACGATTTTCCGTGGGCCTCGCCCGACGACGCCTTGCTCGCGGCCTGGCAACGCGGCCGCACCGGCATCCCGATCGTCGATGCGGGAATGCGCGAACTGTGGCAGACCGGCTGGATGCACAACCGCGTGCGCATGATCGTGGCCTCGTTCCTGACCAAGAACCTGCGCTGCCACTGGCTGCACGGCGCGCGCTGGTTCTGGGACACCCTGGTCGATGCCGACCTGGCCGCGAACACGCTGGGCTGGCAATGGGCCGGCGGCACCGGCGCCGATGCGGCGCCGTACTTCCGCATCTTCAATCCGGTGCTGCAGGGCGAGCGCTTCGACCCGGACGGCGCCTACGTCAAGCGTTTCGTCCCCGAACTGGCGCCGTGCCCGGCCGCCGTCGTGCACAAGGCCTGGACGCTGAAACCGTCGGAACAGGCGACGTTCGGCGTGCGCGGCGTGTACGCGCGGCCCGTGCTGGACCTGGCGCGAACGCGCGATGCGGCGCTCGCCGCCTACGCCTCGATCAAGCGCGCCTGATCCTCGTTGACGCCCTTCATACGCACCGGTACAACCGACGACGTACCGGGCGAGGGGATGGGTCCATGGCGGTGATGACGATGGGGCGACGTGGTCGCGAAGCGATGTCGAAGGTCGACACGGCCTGGTTGCGCATGGAGCGCTCGACCAACCTGATGATGATCACCGGCGTGATGATGTTCGAGACGCAGCTCGACGTCGGTCGCTTCAAGCGCATGCTGCAGGAACGCTTCCTCGCCTTCCGCCGCTTCCGCCAGAAGGCCGTGGACACGCCGGCCGGCGCCTATTGGGAGAACGATGCCGATTTCGACCTCGACTGGCATGTGCGCCTGACCGCCTTGCCGGGGAAGGGCGGCCGCGAGGAGCTGCAGCGACTGGTCTCGCACCTGGCCTCGACGCCGCTGGATGCGTCCAAGCCGCGCTGGCAGTTCCACATCGTCGAGAAATACGACGGCGGCAGCGCGCTGATCACCCGCATCCACCATTGTTATGCCGACGGCATCGCGCTGATCCAGGTGCTGCTGTCCCTGACCGACGTGAAGCCGACGCCGGAAAAACACGTCGAACTCGCCAAGACCTGGTTGAACGAGGATCGCGGCTCGGTGCTGGAGCGACTGCTGCAACCGGCGCGCGAAGGCCTGACCAGCGCACTGCACATCGGCGAGAAGGTCATCGAGAAGGGCCAGGAACTGATCCAGAACCCGGAGCTGATGCAGAAGCTGGCCGTCGAGGGCGGCGAAATCGCGCGCGAGCTGGCGATTGCGCTCAGCCTGCCGGACGATCCGATCACCCGATTCAAGGGCGCGCTTGGCGTCAGCAAGCGCTGCGCCTGGGCCGAACCGCTGCCGCTGGACGAGGTGAAGATCGTCGGCCGGGCGCTCGGCTGCACCGTCAACGACGTGCTGCTCGCCTGCGCCGCGGGTGCGCTGCGCTCGTACCTGCTGGAGCGCGGCGAAGATCCGGACGGACTCACCA
>CALMWD010000096.1 GCA_937873105.1 uncultured Rhodanobacteraceae bacterium | reverse complement strand
GGTCGTACCGGTAATCGGCGCCATTGGGCGTGTGGGTGTCGATCAGCAGGTCCGGATCGACCTCGTCGATCAGGCCGATCAGGGCGCGCATCTCCGGCGCGTCGGCCTTGATGTAGTCGCGGTTGAGGTTGATGCGCTGGCTGGTGCCGCGCCAGCCCATCTCGACCGGGCCGTTCTGGTTGATGCGGTTGAACCGGGAACGTCGCTCGTGGCCGTCGAGGTTGAAGATCGGCACGAAGACCAGGGTGGCGTGGTCGAGCCAGCGCAGCGCGCGTGCGTCCTTCGCGGCGATGTCGGCGAGCAGCATCAGGCCGGCGTCCTTGCCTTCGATCTCGCCGGCATGGATGCCGGCCTGCACGAACACGACCTCGCGACCGGGCCGGAACGCGCCGGCGACCACGGCGACGAGTTCGCGCCCCTGCGGCGTCTTTCCGAACGGACGCACGGCGATGCGATCGCTCGCGGCATCGAGCCGGTCGATGAAGGCGTAGGTCGCGGCCGCGTCCGGCGTGCGCAGCAGTTGTTCGGCCTCGGCCGGGGTTTCGAGGCGTTTCGCTTCGGCGATGCCGGCAAACAGGATGGGCAGGACCAACACCGAACGGATCATATTCACCTCAGTCTTCCTTCGTGGGTGCGAAACTCATTCGCACGCCGTTTTCTTGCCAAGAGCGTGCGAATGAGATTCGCACCCACAGACAATCACTCCCGCAAAATCACGGCTCGGCGGCGCGGCGTTTCATGGCTTCGGCGACGTCATGGCCGAGCCAACCGTCGATCAGCCGATGCACGGCGTACAACACCGGCGTCGCGAGCAGCGCGAAGCTGGCCTTGTAGGCGTAGTTCACCAGGCCGACCGCGAGGAACAGCGACACCGGCCATTGCTGCGGCCCGAGCACGAAGGCGATGTAGAGCACGATGAAGCTGTCGAAGAACTGCGAGACCAGGGTCGAGCCGGTCGCGCGCAGGCCGAGCCAGCGCTCGCCGGTGGCGTTGCGGATGCGGTGGAACACGGCGACGTCGATCAACTGTGCGAACAGGAAGGCGCTGACCGACCCGGCGATCGTCCACAAGCCTTGTCCGAAGGTCGCGACGAAGGCGGCCTGCATGTCCGGCACGCCCTGGGATTGTCCGGCGCCGACCCAGAATCCGGCCGGTTCCAGATGGATCGCGAAATAGGCGAACAGAAAGCCGTACAGGATCAGCCCGACCGCCAGCCACGAGATGAAGCGCACGCCCTTGCGGCCGTAGTACTCGTTGATGATGTCGGTCATCACGAACACGACCGGCCACAACAACACGCCGGCGGTGAAGTTCAGGGTGCCGCTCTGCCCGAACATCGACCAGTGCACCGGATCGATGCCGAGGCTCGGTTCGAGCGCGAAGATCTTCACGCCGATGAACTCGGCCAGGATGGCATTCGCGACGAAGATCGCCGACAGCACCAGGAACAGCTTCTGCGCGCGCGACAGTTCGGTCATCGGATCGGTTCCTCGTCGTCGCGATAAAAACGCAGCGATTCCGGCGATTTCGCGCCGCCCGAGATGATGAAGGCCATGGCCTGGTCGACGCTCCAGTCGGTCGGCGTCAGCTTCGAGACCGGCACGATCTCGAGGTAGCCCGAGGTCGGGTTCGGCGTCGTCGGCACGTAGACCGCGGCGACCTCCTCGCCGGTGCGCGCATCCTTGAGCACGCGGGTGACCAGGCCGATGGTCTTCATCTCGGGCGAGGGGAAGTCGATCAGCACCACGCGCTGGGTGCCGTCCGGCTTGGTCTGCAGCGCCTCGAGCAATTGCTTGGTGCCGCCGTAGATGGTCTTGGCCAGGGGCACGCGCTCCAGCGTCTGCTCGAACAGATCGAGCAGGCGCTTGCCGATGACGCGGCGGCTCAACCAGCCGGTGAACAGGATCAGCGACACGGTCAGCACGACGCCCATCACGAACTGCGTGGTCGGCGACGCCAGCCAGCCGAACAGGGCCGGATGCGCCAGCGCCAGGGGGTTGAACACGGCGCGGATCCATGGCGCCGAGACCATGGACAGGCCCTGGAACACGAACTTGAACACGATCCAGGTCAGCCAGATCGGGATCAGGGTCAGCAGTCCGGTCACGAAATAGCGTTGCAGCAGTCGTCGCATCATGGGCGCCTCGCGGCCTGCGAGTGTGCCGGCGAAGGTCGCCGCTGACCAGCGCCCGCGCGCGCCGCTATGCTCGCGCCATGACCGCGACCTACCTGCCGCCCGCGCCCCGCGCCCGCCATCCGCACTGGACGCGGCCACTCGTGGTGGCCCTGATCGGCCTGCCCGGCGCCGGCAAGTCCACGCTCGCCAATGCGCTGGCGGAACGGCTGGACCTGCGCATCGCCAATCGCGACGTCATCGCCAAGGCCCTGTTCCCGCATTGC
>CALMWD010000095.1 GCA_937873105.1 uncultured Rhodanobacteraceae bacterium | reverse complement strand
GCCGAGCTGCGCTTCGGCCAGGCCTCGCCAGCGCAGCAGCGCGCCCAGTCGCGGGCTGTCGCGACCGCCGAGCCAATCGATGTTCACGGCATCGAGATGGCGCAGCGCCGCGGCGGCGGAGCCGTAACGGCGCTCCCATTCGCCGAGGTGCAGTTGCTGGCGCGCGCGCAGCAGGTCCCAGTCGGCGCCGCGCAGGTCCGGGATCGGCGTTTCCAGCAGCTGTCGCGCCTCGGCGGATTGCCCGGACAACATCAGCAGCCGTCCGAGATTCTGCGTCAGGTTGGCGAGCTGGTAGGGCTCGACCTCGGCATGGTCGCGATAGATCGCCAGCGCTTCGCGCAGGAAGGGCTCGGCGCGCGCGTAGTCGCCCTGTTCCTCGTACAGCGAACCGACGTTGTTGAGGTCGATGGCGAAGCTCGGGTCGTTGGGATCGAGCGTGGCGCGGCCGATCTCGAGCGCCGCGACGAACTGTTCGGTGGCCTTCAGCGTCCGGCCTTGTTCGTACAGGGCCGAACCGAGCGAGCTGTAGGCGTTGGCGAGCAGGAAGCTGTTGTGGTCGAGCAGGGCTTCGCGCTGGGCGATGATGTCCTCGAGCACGCGGATCGATTCGGGGATGTTGCCGGCGATGCGCAGGCCCGCGGCATAGGTGGTCAGGTAGCCGAGCAGTTCCTGGTCGTCCGCGCGCAGCGTCCGGCGCAGGACGCGCACGCCGCGTTCGGCTTCGGCCAGGGCCTCGGCGGTGGCGGTGCCGAACATCAGGTCCTCGGCCAGCATCACGCGGATGCGCGCGGTCTCCGGATGGTCGGCGCCATGCAGGGCCACGCTCTCCGAGAGCGCGCGGCGCAGCAGCGCCTCGGCCTCGTCGTGGCGACGTTGTTTCGCGAGCTCGAAGCCGACGCGCGCCCGCGCGCGAATCGCCTCGGCCTGCAGGCCGGCCGCCTCCGCGATCGCCAGGGCCTCGCGATGACGCAGTTCGGCGCCGCTGTAGTTGGCGCGGTCGTCGAGCACCGAGGCGAGCGCAGCGCGCAGTTCGATGCGCGTCGCCGGGTCGAGCCGGCTGGCGTCGGCTTCCTCGATGGCGTTGCGCAGCGTTTCGGTGGCCCGTTCGGGTTCGCCGAGGTAGCTGTAGATCTGGCCCAGCACGCCATTGACGCGCGCGCGCGTGGCGGTGGCGACGTCGTCGCGGCCGACCAGTCCGCCGCGCGCGCGATCGATCAGCTCGACCGGCGTCAGCGTCCGCGACTTGCCGGCGCCGGGCTCGGCTTCGCGGAAGAGATCGACGAGGAAGTCGGTGACGGCGGCGGCGGCGGCGGCCTCTTCGCGCGCCTTGGTCTCGGCGAGACGGGCGCGATCGCGTTCGACCTGCAGCCAGGCAGTGGTGGCGAGGATCAGCAGCACGGCGATGCTGCCGAGCGCGACGCCGAGCGGATGCCGGCGCACGAACTTGCCGATGCGATAGACGCTGGTGTCCGGACGCGCCTTGATCGGGCGCCCGCGCAGCCAGCGTTCCAGATCCTCGGCGAAGGCCTCGGCCGAGGCATAGCGGCGCTGCGGCTCGGGGGCGCAGGCGCGTGCGACGATGGCGTCGAGGTCGCCGCGCAGGCGCGGGCGCTGGGCCGCGTTTGCACGCTGGCTGGGCGCCGCCACGCTGCCGTCGTCGCCGATCTTCGGCTCGCGGCCGCTGAGCAGTTCGCACAGCACCAGGCCGAGCGCATAGACGTCGGTGGCGGTGCTGATCGGCTGGTTGCGTTTCTGTTCCGGACTGGCGTAGGCGGGCGTGAACCAGGGCTGCGTCGCCTGCGCGTAGTGCTCGCCGGGGGCGAAGAGCTTGGCGATGCCGAAATCGAGCAGGACCGGGCGGCCGTCCTCGCGCAGCAGCAGGTTGCCGGGCTTGATGTCGCGGTGGATGACCAGGCGCTGGTGCGCGTAGTGCACGCCATGCGCGATCTGCACGACCAGGCGCACGCGGTCGCGCAGATCGAGGCCGCGTCGCTGGCAGGCCGCGGTCAGTGGCTCGCCGCGCACGTATTCCATGACCAGGTAGGGATGGCCGTCGTCGGTCTCGCCGCCGTCGAGCAGGCGCGCGATGACCGGATGGTCGAGCGAGGCCAGGATCTGGCGTTCGTGGCGCAGCTGTGCGGCGGCGTCGCTGGCGGCGATGGCGCGGTTGATCTTGATCGCGGCCTGCTGCTCGTACTGGGCGTCGGCGCGCTCGGCGAGCCAGACCACGCCGGCGCCGCCGGCGCCGATCTCGTGCAGCAAGCGCCATTGGCCGAGACGCACGCCGGCCTGGCCGATGGCGCCGGCGCTGTTCAGCGCGCCGTCGAAACGGTCGGTCAGGGCCTGCGGCGCCTCGTCGGCGGCGATCAGGGCGCGCAACTCTTCGTGCAGCGAGGGTTCGAGGTCGAGCGAAGCCAGCCAGGCCGCGCGCGCCGACGCCGGCATCGACACCGCCTGGTTGAACAGGTCTTCCAGTTGCCGGAAGCGGGTGCCCATGTCAGGCCAGGCGTTCCTTCATCCAGGCGCGGGCGAAACGCAGGTCGCGGTTGACGGTCGCGAGCGAGACGTCGAGCGTCTGCGCCACTTCCTCGAGTCCCAGCCCGACCAGGAAATGCAGTTCGACGACGTCGGCCTTGCGCGCATCGAGCGCGCGCAATTCGGCCAGGGTCTCGTGCAGGGCCTCGACCTCGCCGTTGATCGCGTCCCCCGGCTCCAGTTCGGCCGCCGAGAGGGTGACATGCACCTGGCCGCCGCCATGTTTCACCGCGGCGTCGCGGCGCGCGAGGTCGTGCAGGAAGTTGCGCATCGCCACCGCCACGGTCTTGAAGAAGTGCGCGCGGTCCTGCCAGCTGACATTGGCTTCGAGCAGGTTGGCGATGACTTCGTTGGCGAGTTCGGTCGGCGCCATCTGTTCGCGCGGGTGCGACATGCGCACGCGCTGCGCGGCGATCTGGCGCAGGCGGTCGTAGACCAGGGCCAGCACCTGGTCGGCGGCGCCGGCTTCGCCGCCGCTCCAGGCGCGCAGCAGGCGCGTCAACTGCGGGTGTGTGGTCGTGTCCATCGTCTTCCTCGTGGCTTCAGCCCGCGGCGACGACGCGCCCCAGGTACGGCACGAGCGCGAGCAGCGCCCCCCATCGCAACCATTCTACGGTCCAGGCGTGGCGCGCATGATCTGCCAGACGACATAGCGACCAGGCCGAAACCGCGATCCAGGTCGCATAGGCGAGCAGCGCCGGCCACGGCCAGCGCTCGGCGACCGCGAGGCAGTGCGTGCCGGCGGCGAGCACGAGCACGAACTGCACGAACAGGTAGACCGCCTCGAAGCGCGTCAGCGGCGGGTCGTACTTGCGCCTGGCGTTCTCGAGGTCGAAGGCGGGCTTGGGGAAGCGCGCGGCGACATCGGCCGGACGCCAGCCCGGCGGCTTCAGGAACACGCGCAGCTTGTCGCCCCAGGCGCGGGCATGCCACGCATCCTTCGCCAATGCGGCGAACACCTCGAGATTCGCCCACAGCGGCGAGAAGGTGCCGAGACGGCTGCGCGTGCCGTACACGCAGGGCTCGCGTTCGTCCTCGTCGATGAAGGTGCCGAACATCCGGTCCCAGAGGATCAGGATGCCGCCGTAGTTCTTGTCCAGGTACCTGTCGTTCACCGCATGGTGGACGCGATGGTTCGAGGGCGAGGCGAACACGCGGTCGAACCAGCCGAGCTTGCCGACCTGCTCGGTATGGATCCAGTACTGGTAGAGCAGGTCGATCAGGCCGACGACGACGAACACGATCACCGGGAAGCCGAGCACGGCCATCGGCAGATAGAAGATCCAGCCGAGCAGGAAGCGCGTGCTGGTCTGGCGCAGCGCGGTCGAGAGGTTGAATTCCTCGGACGAGTGGTGCACCACGTGCGTCGCCCAGAGAATGCCGACCTCGTGGCTCATCCGGTGGTGCCAGTAGTACAGGAAGTCGTAGAGCAGCAGGCCGAGCGCCCAGGTCCACCACGCCTCGACCGGCAGCGTGATCACGCGCAGATGCTCGAAGCACAGGGCGTAGATGCCGATGACGACGAGCTTGGTCGCCAGTTCGGTGATCTGCGAGGTCACGCCCAGCGACAACGAGCCGAGGGTGTCGTTGATGCGATAGGCGCGACGGCCGCGCGCCCGCGCCACGCCGAATTCGATCAGCATCAGCGCGAAGAACACCGGGATGGCGCAGACGATCGGGTTCATGGCCTCAGTCCGCGTGCGGGCGCCAGATGTCGACCGCGAACTCGGGCTCGTAGGGCGGCACGTTGCATTCGATCACGTCGCCGGGCGCGATCTGCAGGGTGATGCCGGCGACGTCGGCGTGCACCGGCAATGCGTTGATCCTGCGGTCCACCAGCACCGCGACATGCGCCGACAACGGCTCGTGGCGGCGCACCCATTCCAGCACCCGGAACACCGAATGGCCCTGGTACAACACGTCGTCGACGACGACCACGCGCTTGCCGGTGAACTTGGCCTCGGCCTGCTGCGGCGTCTCGGTCAGCGCCGTGTCCGGATGCAGCAGGGTCAGGTCGTCGCCATAGCGCTTCACCTTCAGGTCGGTGCGCTCGATCGCCAGTTCCGGGCGCAGCTTCGCCAGGCGCTCGTGCAGCATCGCCGCCAGCGGCGCACCGCGCCGCAACACCCCGACCAGCACCACCGGATGCGCATCCAGCCGCATCGACAACTGCCGCGCCATGCGCTCCATGACGGCCTCGAGGTCCTGGGTGGTGTAGGCGCGGAAGCGTTGTTCGGTCATGGCTTTCTCCGGGTTCGGTCGCGGCATCGGGATTGGGTCAGGGAATACACATCGCGTCGCCGATCTGATCCATGAAGATCACGTCGGTCGTGCTGTCGACGATGGCGAAGCCGGGGCTGAGGACGCCGTTGATCCTCTCGAAGGATCCGCCGACGGCGATCTTGCCGTTGCTCAACTTGTGCATTGCACGAACGCCGAGGTAGCCGTAGTCCGTGTTGATGTGCCAAGTCGGATCGATGGTCCCAGCGGCCGTCAGCCGCAGGGCGCCACCGATGGTTCTTGACGGGTCGCAAGATAAGCCGTTGAAGCTACCGCCGATATAGACGTAGCCGTCGTCGGCCAAGAAAATGGAGTCCACCCTTCCAAAGCTCGTCGGCAGGGCAGCGAGCGGCATCCAGTCTGGATCAACCATCCCGGTGATCGTGGAAATGCGCGACAGGCCGTGGGCAGAGTCGTAGCTGCTACCGACATAGATCCACTCTTGGTTGGCATCGACGCCCATGGTTTCGACGCGAGGGGCGTAGCCCGGATTCCAAGACGTATCTTCGATGGCATCCGAGATGCGAACGCGGGCAATTTCGCCTTCCGTCCCGGGGGCTGCGCTGCGGTATCCGCCGTAATAGTAGTAATCGCCAGCGATCACCGCGGCCCTTGAGTAGCCCAAATTGCCATGGCTCGGGCTCCAGGACGTATCGGTCTGACGAGTATCTGGCCGGTACCTCAAGATGCCCGAATTCGGAAGGGACTGGCCTTGCCCGCCGCTGCGACGAAGCAAATAGAACTTACCGTCGGCAGGGTTATACAAAGGACTAACTCGTTCGAGAAATACCGGCTGATTGCCATAAGACGCCATCGGCAGCTCCTCTCCGCTTTCGGCGGAGAGTTGATGGTCTCGGATCCAGTAAGGATTCTCAGGGTCCGCGCTTTGCTCAAAGATCAATTGCGTAGCGTGCATGTAGATGTAGCCGCCACCGACTGCGAAGGAACTTGCGCCGGGCGGGCTATAGAAATCGCCGACGAGGTTCGCCGAGAAAGAAGGATCGATCGCGATCGATCCATCCAGCTTGAGGATCCCATCAGTCCGGAAATCGCCTGCCCGAGTCAGTCGTCCGCCGACGAACAGCGCGTCGGCATCCATCTGAATCTGATAGACCTCGGCGTCCTTGGTCAGGGTGCTGCTGGAGAATGATGCTGATGCACTCAGGCCATCGCCAACGTGTGCCGCTTGAACGCTACAGTCGCTGCCATCGGCAGGCCTTTCGCCGACAAGGAACAACGTGTCGTCGACGGCGTGCAGGAATTCGCTCTTGGCGCTTGCGTGTACGCCACCCCAGGACGGGCGAACCGTCCCGTCGGCGTTGATGCGCGCGATGCCTGGCGCTGTGGGTGTGCCGTTGATCTGAGTGAAGTCGCCGGTGACGATGGCGCCGCCGTCGGCCAGCGCGAGCACTCCGCCGAATGCTGCGTTCGGATCATCGCTGTGGAAGACCCACGCCGGGTCCAAGAGTCCTGTGGTCCCGTCGACCCTGATCAAGCCGGCAGGACCTGTGGTCGCCGTGGCATGGAAGTCGCCCGCGATGATCAAGTCGCCGTCGGCAGAAAGATCGAAGTGCAGCACCCAGTTCCAGTCGGGCGTCGGGACAGGCGCCACGAAGAGTTGCTCGCCCGTGCTTCCGGAATAGGCGTAGATTCTGTCGCCATTGGTGAGGGCGTAGACGGTTCCTTGCGACGACACCTTGATGTCGATGGCAGCCTGATTCCACGTATCGATGGTGATCCAGTTGGCCGCCGAACCGTCGGCATCAAGGTCGTAGCGACGGATCATGTTCTCGGCAGACACGAGAAGATCGCCGCCGATACCCTCGATGGCGTCGACAGGGCCATTGATGCTCACCCCAAACGAGCCGGGAACGAGCTCGAGTCCGGGAATCTGGAAACGAGCCACGCGAGGGGAATCGATTCCGTCGACAGAGAGAAAGGATCCTGCGACATACAGCTTGTCGCCCATCACCACCACGTCTGTGGCGTTTGAATGGTAGATGCCTGTGGTCAGCGACGGCGTGAATGACGAATCGACGCTGCCATCCGGGAACAGCCTGACGATGCCATCGACCCGCAAGCCGGCGTATTCGTCGAAATCGCCGACCAGCACGACACTGCCGTCCGGCAGGTTGGCCGCCTGGGTCACGCGGGCGCTGTCGTACAGGCGGAGCGCGGGGTCGAGGTGAACCTTGGGTTGGTTGTAGGCCTCGGCGTGCGCAAGTTGCGTTGTGTATGGAGACAGCAGGAAGACGAAAGCCAGAAGAGCACGCATCGGCGGGTGACCGTGGACAGATGAAGGGATTATCGCATTCCGGGTCTTGGGCGGCCCCAGCGACAGCGCGATCGAAGGATCAGGAAGACGAGTCGCGGCGGTTGTTGGATGGGCGAACGGATGGCTCCGGCCGCAGCCAGAGCCAGGTGCCGGTGAGGATCATGATGGCGGTGCCGAGGGCGGCCATCCACCATTTCGGCGCGGTCGCAAACATGAGGGCGGCGCAGGCGAGCATGGTGATGGTCGCGGCCCATTTGGCGCGGCGGCTGACGGCGCCGCTGGCTTCCCAGTCACGGATCATCGGCCCGAAGGTGCGGTTGGCGTGCATCCAGTCGTGCAGGCGCTTCGAGCCGCGTGCGGCGGCCCAGGCGGCGAGCAGGACGAAGGGGGTGGTCGGCAGCCCGGGCAGCACGACGCCGATGACGCCGAGCGCGAGCATGGCCCAGGCGAACACGATGTAGGCCCAACGCGGAATCAGCGGGTGCGGTGTCACAGCGCCCTAGCTTAGTGCGTCGCCCGGGGCCTGCGCAGTCCTCGAATGTCGGGGAATCGCCCGCATTCGGCGCGGCCGCCTGACGTGTGGCTTCGGCCCGACCGGATCAGGCCGGGGGTCCTGGAATCCGGTCGGGCCGTCGACACACCGGGCATGCGCCGTCCTGGCGGGTTGCCCGGAACCGCGATGCGTCCTGCATCGTGTTCCCTCCGGGCCGTGGCCCGGGTTCCGTGGTCGGAAACTCAGGCGGCTTCGCGGGCGTGGTCCGCTTCCAGCCAGCCCCAGAGCGAGAGTTCGGCGGCGTCGTCCATCGGGATGCGCAGCGCCACCGTGCGCACGTCGCCGATCTGCAGGGCAGGACCGAAGCGCTCGGTCTTCAGCCCGAGGTTGCGGATCAGGCGTTCGACGCCGACGCTGGTGACGGTGACGATCTCGCGGATGCCGTTGCGGCGGACGAAGCGCAACATCTCGCGGATCATCGCCACCGGGGTCTCGTTCATGCCGAAGCTGGCGCCGTGCTCGTGGCGGGCGACGGCGAAGCGGCTCGCTTCCCAGATCGTCGGGTCGCTCGGTGCGGCCTGACCGTGCAGCAGTTCCGGGAACACGTCCTTGAGCATGTAGGGGCCAGTGGTCGGCAGCAGCCGCCAGCTGCCGGTGGCGCGGCGCGTGTCTTCGGGATGGCGGGCGACGATGTAGGTGGGTTCAAGCCGGTCGAACCAGTCCTTTTCCTTGCCGTGCTGGCTCTGCACCTGCCACTGCAGGCGCTCCGCGAACATCTCGTGGCGCAACGCGAACATGCTGTCCAGCAGGGGGGCGGAGATGTTCTTCCAGCTGGGCCGACCGATCAGGATCTCTTGCATGGCAATCACTCCGGGGCGGGGAAAGGCGCGGAGTGATCACAGCGTCAAGCTGTCGGATTGGGCAGCTGTCGGTTTTGACAGGTTGACGGATTTTGGTGACGCCGTTCGCAGCCCCGGCGGTGCCGTCTTGACCCGGGGTCGAGGACGATGTCAGTCGAGCAGGCCGAGCACCATGGCCTTGGCGACCGCCTGCTGGCGCGTGGCGACGCCGAGCTTGGAACAGGCGTTGCGCAGGTGGAACACGACGGTACGTTCGCTGATCGAGAGCAGGTGCGCGATGTCCCAGCCGCTCTTGCCCTCGGTCGCCCACTTCAGGCACTCGCGTTCGCGGGCGCTCAGGGCGCGGACGTCGCGCATGCGGCTGCCGAACATCAGGTTCGACGCGGCCTGGTGCACGTAGGTGGCGAGCAGCATGGCCTCGGCGCAGACGGTGCTTTCGGTGATCGGATGGTTCGGGTCGCTGGCGGCGTAGGACATCATGCCGAACTGGCAGCCGAGCCCGTGCAGGGGCACGCTCAGACCCTTGGCCAGGCCGAATTCGCGGGCCTCGTCGACGATGCGCTGGCCGACCGGGTCGGGATTCGCGCGTTCCGCCGGCGACCGCGCCAGCTCGTCCCACAGCGTCGGCACCACGTGGGTGCGCGAGTAGTTCACGGTCGGGTCGCGAAAGGTGTAGCCCGCTTCCAGGTAATGGTTGCGCCAGCCGTCGGGATAGCCGCTGAGCACGAACTGTTCGCTGCGCGTCGGCGTCACTGCCACCAGGGCGCCGTAGATCCAGTGCTCGAAACCGAGTTCGCGCGCGACCGCGTCGACCGCCCGCGTCAGCGCCTCGACGCTGTCGGCGGTGGCGATGCGCACGAGCGTGTCGAGGTCGACCAGCGGACGTGCCGGAGGCGGAGCGCGCAGGTTCATGGTGCCCGATGCTAGCGCGCCGGTTTGACACGACAATAGCCCACCCCGGTCCGGCGGCGACGATGCGCAAGATCATCCACATCGACATGGACGCGTTCTATGCCTCGGTCGAGCAGCGCGACGACCCGGGCCTGCGCGGGCGGCCGGTCGTGGTCGCCTGGAAGGGGGCGCGCTCGGTGGTCTGTGCCGCCAGCTACGAGGCGCGCCGCTTCGGCGTGCGTTCGGCGATGCCGGCCCTGCGCGCCGCGGCCCTGTGTCCCGAGGCGGTGTTCGTGCCGCCGGACTTCGCCCGCTACCGCGCCGTGTCGCGGCAGGTGCGCGAGATCTTCGCGCGCCACACCGACCTGATCGAACCCTTGTCGCTGGACGAGGCCTACCTCGACGTGACCCACGACAAGCGCGGGCTGCCGAGCGCCACCGCGATCGCGCAGAGCATCCGCGCCGACATCCGCGCCGAGACCGGATTGACCGCCTCGGCGGGCGTCGCCCCGAACAAGTTCGTCGCCAAGATCGCCTCCGATTGGCGCAAGCCGGACGGCCTGTTCGTGGTGCGGCCGGCCCAGGTCCTCGACTTCCTCGCGCCGCTGCCGGTCGGGCGCATGCCCGGCGTGGGCAAGGTGATGGAAGCGAAGCTGGGCGCACTCGGCCTCCGCACCGTGGCCGATCTGCGCGCGTTCGAGTCGGCCGCGCTGGAGGCGCGGTTCGGTCGCTGGGGCCGGCGCCTGCACGAACTCTCGCTCGGCATCGACGAGCATGCGGTGGTGTCCGAGCGTCCCACGCAGCAGATCTCGGCCGAGGACACCTTCGCCGACGACGTGCCGATCGAGGCCACCGCGCCGATGATCGAGGCGCTGGCTCAGCGCGTCTGGCGCGCCGCCGAACGCGAACCGGGCCGGGTCGCGCGCACCGTGGTGCTGAAGCTGAAGACGCGCGAGTTCCGCATCCTGACGCGCAGCCTGACGCCGCCGTTGCCGCCGGCCGACGCCGCGGCCCTCGTGCGCATCGCCCTGGCGCTGCGCGCGCGCGTCGACCTGCCTGCCCGCACGCGCTACCGCCTGGTCGGCGTCGGCCTCGGCGGCTTCGTCGACCGCCATGACGCCCTGCTCCAGCCGGAACTCTTCGCGATGGACTGATACGCTCGCGAACCTTCCGGAGCGCTTCATGCCCAACTCCGTCGCCATTCGCCTCAGCGCCGCCGAGCTGCGCGACTATTTCGCGGGCCAGGCCCTGGTCGGCATGCTGCCGATGCCGAGCCGTCCCGGCGTCCTGCCGCTGAGCGTCGAGCAGATGGCGGAGCGCGCCTACGAATACGCCGACGCCCTGCTGCGCGCGCGCAGTCGACGCCCCGCCTGAACTTTCCCGGCCGCGGGGCGTCACTGCTACGCTTGCACATCGTTCGTGAATGCCCATGTCCGCCGTCCTCGCGTCCTACGCCCGTCATCCCTGGTCCAAGCCGCTGGCCGCCGCCGTCAATGCGCTGCTGGCGGCCCTGCTCGTCTACCTGCTGACGCGTTTCCTGTGGCTGGCGCTGGATTGGAACGCGCCGCTGCCGAGCGCCGGCCCGGCCGTGGCGATCGATGTCGCGCAGTCCGCGCCGCCGCCGTCGCTGGCGAACTGGCACCTGTTCGGCCATGCGAGCCTGCCGGTGGACAACCGCGCGCTGGCCAATGCTCCCGAGACGCAGTTGCCGATCGACCTGCGCGGCGTGCTCGCGGGCGAAGACCCGAAGCGCGGCCGCGCCTTCATCGCCGACGCCAGCGGCGAACGCGGCTACAACGTCGGCCAGGAAGTCGCGCCCGGCGTCGTGCTCGATGCGGTCTATCCCGACCGCGTCGCGCTGTCGCGCGCCGGCGCCA
>CALMWD010000094.1 GCA_937873105.1 uncultured Rhodanobacteraceae bacterium | reverse complement strand
CGCGCTGTTCTTCCTGGCCGAATACGCCAACATGATCCTGGTGGCTTTCCTGGTGCCGCTGTTCTTCTGCGGCGGCTGGCTGTCGCCGTTCCCGGAATCCTGGGGGCTGATCGGCAAGGGCGGGCCGCACTGGCTGGCGCTCAAGGTGGCGTTCTTCGCCTTCATGTTCCTGTGGTTCCGCGCCACCTTCCCGCGTTACCGCTATGACCAGATCATGCGGCTCGGCTGGAAGGTCTTCATCCCGATCACGATCGCCTGGGTCCTGGTCACCGGTGTGCTCGTCTACACCGGCGTCCTGGTTCCGAACGCCTGAGGCGCTGCATGAACGCCGTCATCCGCTATTTCAAGAGTCTGCTGCTGATCGAACTGCTCAAGGGCATGGCGCTCACCGGCAAGTATTTCGTCGCCCCGAAGTACACGGTGCGTTACCCCGAGGAAGCGATCCCGAAGTCGAACCGCTTCCGCGGCCTGCATGCCTTGCGCCGGTATCCGAACGGCGAGGAGCGCTGCATCGCCTGCAAGCTCTGCGAAGCCGTGTGTCCGGCGCTCGCGATCACCATCGACTCGGAGCAGCGCGAGGACGGCACTCGCCGGACCACGCGTTACGAGATCGACCTGTTCAAGTGCATCTTCTGCGGCTTCTGCGAGGAAAGCTGCCCGGTCGACTCGATCGTCGAGACGCACATCCACGAGTACCACTTCGAGCAACGCGGCGAGAACATCGTCGGCAAGCAGAAACTGCTGGCCATCGGCGACCGCTACGAGGCCGAGATCGCGGCGGCGCGTCGACAAGACGCGGCCTACCGCTGAGGAGCGCGCATGTCTTTCGAAGTCCTGCTGTTCTATTTCCTGGCGACGGTGATGGTCGGCGCCAGCATCGCCGTGGTGGCGCTGCGCAATCCGGTGCACTGCGCCCTGTCGCTGGTGCTGACCTTCTTCACCTGCGCTTGCCTCTGGCTGCTGCTGCGCGCCGAGTTCCTGGCGATCGCGCTGGTCCTCGTCTACGTGGGCGCGGTGATGGTGCTGTTCCTGTTCGTGGTGATGATGCTCGACATCAAGTCCCTGCCGGGGCGCGAAGGTTTCGCCGCCCATCTCCCGGTCGGACTGCTGGTGGCGGTGATCATGCTGGCCGAGCTGATCGGCCTGATGGGCGCGCGCAAGCTGATGTCGGGCGGTCCGGTGCGTGACGCGGCGGCGGAGCAGGGGCTGTCGAATACCGAATGGCTGGGGCGCACCCTGTTCTCCGAATACATCCTGCCGTTCGAGATCGCTGCGGTCATCCTGACGCTCGCCATCGTCGCGGCGGTCGCCCTGACCCTGCGCCGCCGTCCCAACGTGCGTACCCAGGATCCGGCCAAGCAGGCGGCAGTCCGCAAGGAAGATCGCCTCAAGCTCGTCGATCTGCCGACCCAATCCGGGAGCAAGCAGCCATGATCACCCTTGGCCACTACCTCGTGCTCGGCGCCATCCTGTTCTGCGTCAGCGTCGCCGGCATCTTCATCAACCGCAAGAACGTCATCATCCTGCTGATGGCGATCGAGTTGATGCTGCTCGCGGTGAACATGAACTTCGTCGCGTTCTCGAGCTTCCTCGGCGATGCCGCCGGGCAGATCTTCGTGTTCTTCATTCTCACCGTGGCGGCGGCGGAGTCGGCGATCGGGCTCGCGATCCTGGTCCTGCTGTTCCGCAACCGCGCCACCATCAATGTCGAAGAACTCGACACGATGAAGGGTTGATCCGATGCAGGCCGATTCGCTCACTTCCATCCTGCTGACCATCGCTCTCGCGCCGCTCGCGGGCGCGATCATCGCCGGCTTCTTCCGCAACCAGGTCGGCCGCCGCGGCGCGCATGTCGTGACCATCGCCGGCGTCGCGGTGTCCTGCGTGCTGTCGTTGTACGTGTTCAAGCTGCTCGCCTTCGACGGCTTTCCGACCTACAACCAGAATCTCTACACCTGGTTCGACATCGGCGGATACAGCGCGCACGTCGGTTTCCTGGTCGACCGCCTGACCGCGATGATGATGGTCGTCGTCACCTTCGTGTCGCTGATGGTGCACATCTACACCATCGGCTACATGCACGAGGATCCCGGCTACCAGCGCTTCTTCAGCTACATCGCGCTGTTCACCTTCTCGATGCTGATGCTCGTCATGAGCAACAACTTCCTTCAGCTGTTCTTCGGCTGGGAAGCGGTGGGCCTGGTCTCGTACCTGCTCATCGGCTTCTGGTTCAAGAAGCCGAGCGCGGTGTTCGCGAACATGAAGGCCTTCCTCGTCAATCGCGTCGGCGACTTCGGTTTCCTGCTCGGCATCGCCTGCGTGCTGATGTATTTCGGCACGCTTGATTATGCTGCCGTGTTCGCGAACCGGACCGCGATCGAAGGCAAGACCATCGAGCTGATCGCCGGCCACGCCTGGGCCGTGCCGACGGTCCTCTGCATCCTGTTGTTCATCGGCGCCATGGGCAAGTCGGCGCAGGTGCCGCTGCACGTGTGGCTGCCGGACTCGATGGAAGGCCCGACCCCGATCTCGGCCTTGATCCACGCGGCAACGATGGTGACCGCCGGCATCTTCATGGTCGCGCGCATGTCGCCGCTGTTCGAGATGTCGGACACGGCGCTGGCGACGATCGCGGTCATCGGCGCGACCACGGCCTTTTTCACCGGACTGATCGGCTTGGTGCAGAACGACATCAAGCGCGTCGTCGCGTATTCGACGTTGTCGCAGCTCGGCTACATGACCGTGGCGCTCGGCGTCTCGGCCTACTCGGCTGCGGTGTTCCACCTGATGACGCACGCCTTCTTCAAGGCGCTGCTCTTCCTCGGCGCCGGTTCGGTGATCATCGCCATGCACCACGAGCAGGACATGCGCAACATGGGCGGCCTGCGCAAGTACATGCCGATCACCTGGATC
>CALMWD010000093.1 GCA_937873105.1 uncultured Rhodanobacteraceae bacterium | reverse complement strand
AGCGGATCGCGACGTAGAACACCGGAGTGAAGAACAGTCCGAAGAAGGTCACGCCGAGCATGCCGGCGAACACGGTCACGCCCATCACGTGGCGCACCTCGGCGCCGGCGCCGCTCGCGAACACCAGCGGCAACACGCCGGCGATGAAGGCGAAGCTGGTCATCAGGATCGGGCGCAGGCGCAGGCGGCAGGCTTCGATCGCGGCGTCGACGATGCCGCGGCCTTCCTCTTCCAGGTCGCGGGCGAACTCGACGATCAGGATGGCGTTCTTGCAGGCCAGGCCCATCAGCACCACGAGGCCGATCTGGGTGAAGATGTTGTTGTCGATGAAGGTGGGCGGCACGCTCATCGGCGGCGGCGGGATCCAGCCCAGGCCGATCGACAGCCCGAACCAGCTGCCGCTGACGAAGTTCAGCAGCCAGATGCCGCCGATCGCCGAGAGCAGGCACATCGGCACGATCAGGATGACCGCGAGCGGCAGCGACCAGCTTTCGTACAGCGCCGACAGCACCAGATAGACCAGCAGCACGCAGATCGGAAACACCAGCAGGCCCATCGAGCCCTGGGTGGCTTCCTGGTAGGTCAGGCCGGTCCATTCGACCTGCATGCCCTGCGGCAGCATGCCCGTGGCCATGCCCTTCAGCGCCCCGATGGCCTGCTGGCTCGACATCAGCGCCGGGTTGACGCCGGCCTGCAGGTCGGCGGCCGGATACCCGTTGTAGCGCACGACCGGATCGGGCCCGTAACTCGGGCCGACCTCGACCACGGCCCCGATCGGCACCATCTCGCCCATCGCGTTGCGCACCTTGATGCGGGCGATGTCGGCGACGTCGTCGCGGAACGGCGCGTCGGCCTGGGCGTAGACGCTGTAGGTGCGACCGAACAGGTTGAAGTCGTTGACGTAGGCCGAACCGAGGTAGACCTGCAGCGCCGCGTAGACATCGGTGAGCGCCAGGCCCTGCTCCTTGGCGCGGATGCGGTCGACGCGGGCGTCGAGCTGGGGCACGTTGGCCTGGAAGGAACTGAACACCGAATACGGATCGAAGCCGGGCGCGCCGCGCAAGGCACCGGACAGCGCCTGCACCTGGTTGTTCAACTCGCCGTAGCCGGCACCGCCGCGGTCCTGCACATAGGCTTCGACGCCGGCCGAGTTGCCGAGGCCGAGCACCGGCGGCGGCAGCAGAGCGAACGCCAGGCCGTCCTGGATGGCCGAGAACTGGCCGTTGAGCAGGTTGGCGATTTCCGCCGCGCTGAGGTCACGCTCGTCCGAGGGCGAGATGCCGACGAACATCAGGCCGGCATTGCTGGTGTTCACGAAATGCACGGCGTTCAGGCCCGGGAACTGCACGACGTTCTCGACGCCCGGCGTCGCCAGCGCCATCTCGCCCATGCGCCGCAGCGCCGCTTCGGTGCGCTGCAGGGTCGCGCCTTCCGGCAGCTGCAGGGCCGCGAACAGGTACTGCTTGTCCTGGGTCGGGATGAAGCCGGTGGGCACGCGGGTGAAGCCGAACATCGTCACCGCGATCAGCACGGCATAGATCACGAGCAGTCGCGGCGCGCGCTGGATGGTGCCGCCGATGCGTCCCGAGTAGCGCTGGCTGGCACGGCCGAAGCGGCGGTTGAAGCCTTCGAAGAAGCGCCCGAACAGGCGCTGCAGCAGTCGGCCGAGCTTGTCCTTCGGCGCACCGTGCTTCTGCAGCAGCACCGCCGACAGCGCCGGCGACAGGGTCAGCGAATTGAACGCCGAGATCAGCACCGAGGCCGCGATGGTCACCGCGAACTGGCTGTAGAACTGGCCGGACACGCCGCCGATGAAGGCCAGCGGCACGAACACGCTGGCCAGTACCAGCGAGATCGCGATGATCGGCCCGGACACTTCCTGCATCGCCTTGTGCGCGGCTTCGCGCGGGGCCATGCCTTCCTCGATGTGGCGCTCGACGTTCTCGACCACCACGATGGCGTCGTCGACCACGATGCCGATCGCGAGCACGAGCGCGAACAGGGTCAGCACGTTGATCGAATAACCGAGCATCCACAGCACCGCGAAGGTGCCGACCACCGAGACCGGCACCGCCAGCAGCGGGATGATCGAGGCGCGCCAGGTCTGCAGGAAGACGACGACGACGAGCACCACGAGCGCGACCGCCTCGAGCAGGGTCGAGACCACGGACTTGATCGACTGGCGCACGAACACGGTCGGGTCGTAGGCGACGGTCCAGGCCACGCCTTCCGGGAAGCCCTTCTGCAGTTCGGCCATCTTGGCGCGTACCGCGTTCGACAGGTCGATGGTGTTCGCGCCCGGCGCCTCGAAGATCACGATGGCCGCGGCGTCCTCGTTGTTGAGCAGCGAATTGATCGTGTACGCGTTCGAACCGAGTTCCATGCGCGCCACGTCCTTCAGGCGCGTGGTCTCGCCGTTGCGGCCGGCCTTCAGCACGATCTCGCCGAACTCTTCCGCGCTCGCCAGGCGGCCCTGGGCATTGATCGAGAACTGCATCGGGCTGGACGGATGCGGCGGGCCGCCGATGGTGCCGGCCGAGACCTGCACGTTCTGCTCGCGGATCGCGCCGACGATGTCGGTGGCGGTGAGCCCGCGTTCGGCCGCCTTGTCGGGGTCGATCCAGACGCGCATCGCGTAGTTGCCGGCGCCGAAGGCCAGGGCCTGGCCGACGCCCTGCAGGCGCGCGAGCTCGTCGCGCACGCGCAGGTTCGCGAAGTTCGACAGGTAGAGGCCGTCGTAGCGTCCTTCCGGCGAGGTCAGGTGCACGACCATGGTCAGGTTCGGCGACGATTTGGCCGTGGTCACGCCGAGCTGGCGCACCGCCTCCGGCAGGCGCGGCAGGGCCTGCGCGACGCGGTTCTGCACTTGCACGGTGGCGAGGTCGATGTCGACGCCGCCGCGGAAGGTCACAGTCAGCAGCATGGTGCCGTCCGAACCCGCGGTCGACTTCATGTAGATCATGCCTTCGACGCCGTTCACCGCTTCCTCGATCGGCGCGGCGACGGTGTCGGCGATGACCTTCGGGTTCGCGCCCGGATACAGCGCCGTCACCTGCACCGAGGGCGGCACCACGTCCGGGTACTCGCTGATCGGCAGGTTCGGGATCGCGATCAGACCGGCCAGGAACACCAGCAGCGACAACACCGCCGCGAGGATGGGCCGGTCGACGAAGATCTTGGAAAAATCGGCATGCGCCATGGGATCAGCCCTTGCCCTGGGCGGCCGGCGCCTGGGCTTCGACGATCGTGTTCGGCGCATCCATCGGCACCTCGACCGGCTGCAGCGGCGCACCCGGGAAGAAGATCTTCTTCATGCCGTTGACGACCACGCGATCGCCGGCCTTGAGGCCGGATTCGACGATGCGCAGGCCGTCGACGGCGGCGCCGAGCGCGACATCGCGGCGTTCCGCCAGGTTGTTGGCGCCGACCACGTAGACGAACTTGCGGTCCTGGTCGGTGAGCACGGCCTGGTCGTGGATCAGCAGGGCCGGGCGTTGGCCCGAACCGAGCAGCTGCACGCGCGCGAACAGGCCGGGCGTGAACAGGCCGTCCGGATTCGCCAACACCGCGCGGCCGCGGATGGTGCCGGTGGCCGGGTCGAGGGCGTTGTCGAGGAAGTCCATGTGGCCCTCGTGCGGGAATCCGACCTCGTTCGCCAGCCCGACGCGCACCGGGTTCTTGGCGTCGCGCGAACTCGGGCGCTGGCCGGCGCGGGCCATGGCCTGGTAACGCAGGTAGGCGCTTTCGTCGCCCTGGAAGACCACGTGCACCGGATCGATCGAGACCAGGGTGGTCAGCAGCGATTCGCCCGGCGCCACGAGGTTGCCGGGCTTGACCAGGGCCGCACCGACGCGACCGGCGATCGGCGCCGCGATGCGCGTGAACGACAGGTTCAGGCTGGCCTGGTCGAGGCGGGCCGCGGCGGCGACCTGGTCGGCCCGGGCCTGCTTGAGTTCGGCATGGCGGGCTTCGGCCTCGCCCTGCGAGATCGCCTTGGCCTGGACCAGGCGATCGGCGCGATCGGCTTCCTGTTGCGCCAGTTGCACGCGTGCCTCGGCGCGGGCCAGGTCGGCGCGGGCCGTGGCCTCGGCGGCGCGGTATTCGCGGTCGTCGATGGTGAACAGCAGATCGCCCTTGGCGACCGTGCCGCCTTCGGCGAAATGCACGCCGGCCAGGTAGCCGGCGACGCGCGGTCGGACCTCGACCGCGTCGATGGCCTCGATGCGCCCGGTGTATTCGTCCCACTCCGCGACCTCGCGCTCGACCGCGGCCGCCACGTTCACCGGGGTCGGGGGCATCTGCATGCCCGCATCGCCGTCCTTGCCGCCGCCACATGCCGCCAGGCCGAGCGCGGCCAGCACGATCCATCCACGAATCTTCATCATCACTCCCCGGCCGCCAACGAATGGGCAGGCCTATATGTTCGACAAGTATCGAACAAGAGCCGGACTGGTTGCAATCCTCGGGAGCATGGAAGAATGGCGTCGAACCCCGCCAATGCCTGTCGTCATGCCGCCGATCGTCCCGTCCAAGCCCGTCCGCCGCGCCCCGGCCCGCCCCCGCGTGGCGGTGGAACCGAAGCGCCGCGAACTGGTACTGGAGAAGGTGCTGGCGGCCCTGGCCGATCCGACCCGGCTCGGCATCGTGCAATACCTGGACCGGATCGACGACGAGCTGAACTGCGCCGCCTGCAGCTGCCCGCAGCGCTCGAAGAGCACGATGGCGCATCATTTCAAGGTATTGCGCGAGGCCGGGGTGCTGGGCACGCGCGAAGTCGGCACCCAGATCCTGAACCACGTGCGGCGCGACGATCTCAATGCCCGCTTCCCGGGCCTGCTCGACGCCATCCTGGCTGCGGCGCCGCCCCTGGGCCTGATGGACTGAGGCCGGACCGCGCGCTCAGCCCTGGCCGGGGGCGAGCCCGAAGGCGCGCAGCAGCCGGTCGCGCTGCGCCGGCTGCACGTTGATGCGCGCGGGATCGCGACCGACCATCGCGACCAGTCGGGGATCCATCACCCGGAACCACAGCGGCGGCACGTAGGCGAGCAGGAACATGCCGAAATAGCCGGTCGGCAACTGCGGCGCCTCGTCGAAATGACGCAGGCACTGGTAGCGCCGGGTCGCGTGGGCATGGTGGTCGGAATGGCGTTGCAAATGGAACAGCGCCCAGTTCGACACCAGGTGATTGCTGTTCCAGGAATGCTCGGGTTTGCAGGGTTCGTAACGGCCGTTCGGCAGGCGCCTGCGGGCGATGCCGTAGTGCTCGATGTAGTTCGCGCTGGTCAGCTGGAAGTTGGCCCAGAACGAGGCCGCGATCAGGAAGGGCAACACGCCCACCCCGAGCCATGCGGTCAGCGCCGTCCACAGTCCGAGGGTGATCAGCGTGGTCTGCACGATGTCGTTGTGCGGGCTGAAGCGCGAGCGACCGAGGGCGTGCATGCGCTCGCATTCCAGGCGCCAGGCGCGGCGCAGCGCCCCGGGCATCTCGCGGACCAGGAAGGCGTAGATCGATTCGCCCAGGCGCGACGAGGCCGGGTCCTCGGGCGTGGCGACATCGCGGTGATGGCCGCGGTTGTGTTCGACATGGAAGTGGCCGTAGCCGGTCGGGGCCAGCACCAGCTTGGCCAGCCAGCGCTCGAACGCGCCGCGCTTGTGCCCGAGTTCGTGGCCGATGTTGATGCAGAAGCCGCCGACCACGCCGGTCGCGATCGTCACCGCCAGCGCGCCATGCCAAGGCAATGCATGACGCGCGACAAACCAGGCCGCAAAGATGAAGGCGATCCACAGCAGCGGCACCATCAGCCAGGCGATGACGCGGTAATACGGATCGGCATCGAGTTCGGCCATGGCCGATTCCGGAGGATTGCTGCGATCCTCGCCCACGACCAGATCGGCGATCGGCAGCCCGACATAGACCAGCAGCACCGGCAGCCACAGGGTCCAGGCCGCCGGGCTGGTGAGGTACAGCAGCGGCCCGGCTGCCGCCAGCAGGGGCACGGCCATCGACAGCAGCCAGACGGGGCGCTTGCGGTCGCGGTAGGGCGGAGACTCGACGATGGCATGCATGACGGATTCGCGCAGCGGGATGTCGGCAGCATGCGCCCCGGGCGCCGGCCGGGCCACCCCTGCGACCGCCAACGAATCGTCATTTCCGGCCAGGGCGACTTGCTGCGTCCGCGCCCACCGCGCATGATCCGAACCGATCTCCCGACAGGCGACAGCGGATGGACATGAGCAATGGTTCCTATTTCGTCGGCTGGGGCACGCTGTCCCTGGTCAATGCCGGGCTCGCCCAGGGCAAGGGCCGCAGCGGCCTGAACTGGTGGCTGATCTCGCTGCTGCTCGGGCCGATCGCGACCTTCCTGATCGTGTTCCTGGACCCGGTCGCGAAGAAGGCGGACTGAGCCGCGATGCGCGCCGGGCGAGCGCGCCGCGATCCGGCCGCGGACGCGGGTCCGCCAGCTTTCCATCCGGTCTACCTGCGTGTGCTCGGTGCGGGGCTGGCGCGGCGCGGCATCGAGGTGCCCGCGCTGGCGCCCGTCGAGGCGGCGTCCGGCGAGGACGCGGCGATGGTGCCGCTCGCCCCGGCGCGCGCACTGATCGCGGCCGCACTCGCGGCCACGGCCACACCCTGGCTCGGGCTCGAGTTCGGCGCCGCCGCGCAGACGCATACCCATGGCCTGGTCGGCAGCGCCGCCTATGCCAGCGACACGCTGGACACGGCGCTGAAGACGCTGGCGCGTTTCGCGTCGCTGCGCACGCGCGCGGTCGCGTTCGAGTGGCGTCCGACGCGCGCGGGCGGCGAACTCGTCATCGCCGCCGCGCTCGACCTCGGAGCGATGCTCGGCTTCGTCTTCGATGCGATGCTGGTCATCGTCGAACGCATCCTGCAGTCCCTGTCCGGGCAGTCGCTGGCCGCTGCGCGGTATGTCCTGCCCGGCCCGGCCCCGGCTTGGCGCGAGCGCTACCGCGATCATCTCGAAGGCGAGGTCGTGTTCGAGCGCGGCGAGTGCGCGCGCCTGCACTTTCCCGCCGCCCTGCTGTCCGCGCCCTGCCTGACCGCCGACGCCGCCGGCCATGCCCGCGCCGCCGAAGCTTGCGCCCGCCTGCTCGACGCCCAGCAACAGCGCCGCGCCATCGGCGAACGCGTGCGCATGCTGCTCGCCGCCAGCGCCGATCGCCTGCCCGACGCCGCGGACCTCGCCGCGCGCCTGCACCTGTCGCCGC
>CALMWD010000092.1 GCA_937873105.1 uncultured Rhodanobacteraceae bacterium | reverse complement strand
GCCGACTTTCCATGCGGGGACTGATTCATGCAATACCGTCGTCTCGGTTCCACCGGACTGCAGTTGTCGGCGCTGTCCTACGGCGCCTGGGTCACGTTCGGGCATCAGCTCGGCCGCGGCGAGGCGCGCGAACTGATCGCGCAATGCCTGGATGCCGGCATCATCTTCTTCGACAACGCCGAGGTCTACGCCCAGGGCGAGGCCGAACGCATCATGGGCGACGTGCTGGTCGACCTGCGGGTGCCGCGCGATGCGTTCTGCGTGTCGAGCAAGGTGTTCTTCGGCGCCGTCGCCGAACCGAAGCCGACGCAGCGCGGGCTGTCGCGCAAACACATCCGCGACGCTTGCGACCAGGCGCTGGCGCGCCTGCGCGTCGATTATCTCGACCTGTATTTCTGCCATCGTCCGGATCCGGATGTGCCGGTCGCGGAAATCGTCACGACCATGGACCTGCTGATCCGCCAGGGCAAGGTCCTGTACTGGGGCACGAGCGAGTGGCCGGCGGCCCTGATCCGCGAAGCGATCGAGGTCGCGCGGACGCATGGGCTGTTTGCGCCGCAGATGGAGCAGCCGCAATACAACCTGCTGCATCGTGCGAACCTGGAGCGCGAGCTGGCGCCGCTGTGCCGCGATCACGGGCTCGGCACGACGATCTGGTCGCCGCTGGCCTCGGGCCTGCTCACCGGCAAGTACGCCGACGGCGTGCCCGCGGATTCGCGCCTGAACACGCCGGGTTACGACTGGTTGCGCGAGCTGGTGCTGGCCCGTCGCGACGAGCTCGGGCGCGGCCTGGCGCAGTTCGCGGCGCTGGCCCGCGACCTCGGCGTGCCGCAATCGACCCTGGCCATCGCCTGGTGCCTGCGCAATCCGCTGGTGAGCACGGTGATGCTCGGTGCGACGAAGCGCGCGCAACTCGACGAGAACTTCCGTGCCGTCGAGCTTGCGGAACGACTCGATGGCGAACTGGCGTCGCGCATCGAGTCGTGTTTTCCGATCGCCTGATCAGGCGTCGATCAGCGCGATCCTCGGGTGCACGCGGATCTCGGCCTCGGGTGCGGCGTCGGTCCATTCGAAGTGCATGCCTTCGCGCAGCGCCGCTTTCGGAGGTGCGGGCGGCGCCGGCGGTGCGGGAGCGGCCGGTGGTGCGGGCGGCGCCGGCGGCGGAACCCGGAAGAACAGTTCGTCGCGCTCCGGCGCTTCGACGGCGAGCACGGTCTTCTTGCGGTCGCGCAACACTTCGACATTGAGTACCTGGCCCGGCGCCTTCGCGGTGAGCAGGCGCATCGCGCCGGGCACGCCGTCGACCGGCTGGCCGTCGATCACCTGGATCACGTCGCCGGCCTTGAGCTGGGGCAGCTTGCCGCCTTCGTTCTCCAGCACCAGCACGCCGCTGCTGGCGCCGAAGTACTTGCCGAGTTCGGGATTCAGCGAGGTCAAGTTCAGGTCGAGGCCGCCGCCCGCGATGATGCGCAGGTGTTCGCGCATCGGGCCGCGTTCGCGCAGGTGCAGGGCGTGCGGGGCGGCGCCGCGCTTGCCGTCGAGGATGACCTCGACATTGCGTTCGATGCGTTCCGGCAGGCCTTCGAGCTTGGCCAGCGGCGCCAGGTCGGGCAGGTCGAGCATGCCGACCCAGTCGCCCGGCTCGCGGCGTTCCGCGACCAGCTTGGCTTCGGCGGTCTTGCCGTCGCGCTGGTAGCGCACCTTGACTTCGGTGCCGGCCTCGAGGGCGCCGATGCTGTCGCGCACGCGGTCGACCGCGGCGCGCTGCTTGCCGACGGCTGAGCCGTTGATGTCGAGGATGACATCGCCGGCCTTGAGCCCGGCCTTGGCGGCGGGACCGCCGGGCGTGACCGCGGCGATCTTGGCGCCCTGTTCGTCCGGGGAGAGCACGACGCCGATCAGGGCGCGGCGCGGTTCGCCGGCGAATTCGAACGCAAAGGCGCGCGGGCCATGGTCGCCGAGCTTCATCGACAGGTCGGCGATGCGCTTGGTGAGTTCGCGCAGTTCGCCGCGGGCGGCGTCAAGTTCCTGGCGCGCGGCGGCGCGTTCGGACTCGCTCAGTTCGGCGGCGAAGAGCGGGCTGCAGGCGAGCATCAGCGCCGCGGCCAGCAGGGTGGGTTTGAGGGTCATGGGTATCTCCTTGCGGGTGGCAGTCAGTCGATCCGGTAGGACGCGTTCTGCAGGTACGCGCCACCGTTGTCGGACAGGGGGTTCAGGGTGACGCCGGCGCGGGTCGCGGCCAGGCGGGTCATCAGGTCGACGCGGCGCGACCACAGGGCCTGGGCCTCGTCGTCGCGGCGAGCCGCGTTCAGTTGCAGGGCGGTCAGGCCGATCAGGTCTTCGAGTTCGGCGCTGGCCATGGCCGCTTCGGCATCGATCGGCACGCTGCGCGCGTCCAGCGTCGCCAGCATCTCGTCGAGCTGCTGCGACTGCGCGATCAGGGCCAGGGTGTCGGGCGAGGGCGAGATCTCGGCCACGGCGCCGAGGTCCTGCGGATGGAACAGGCGTACGCCGGCGATGGCGGCGACCAGGGTGGCCGCGAGCGCGATCCAGGCGCCGCGCGGGCGTCGTGGCAACGGCGCGGCGGATGCCGAGGCGTTCGCGAGTTCGCGTTCGAGCTCGGCGAAGACGCTGCGCTTCGGCGCCGCCATCGGCAACGCGCGCAGGGCCGCGACCAGGTCGCGGTCGTCGTCGGCGGGAAACATCGGGAAACGATCGTCAGGCATAGGCCACCTGCGCCAGCGGCGCTTCGTACAAGGCGCGCAGCTTCTGGGTGCCGCGCGCCAACTGCGATTTCGAGAAGCTCACCGACTTGCCGAAGCTCTCGGCGATCTCCTCGTGCGAATAACCTTCGACGTGGTACAGCCAGACCACGCTGCGCGTGACCTGCGGCAGACGGTTGAGCGCGCGTTCGAGGTCGCGCTGGTGTTCCGGCGGCGCCGCGGCGCAGTCCTCGGGTTCGGGCAGTTCGTCCACGGTCTCGACCACGCCGCGGCGACGCAGCCGCATCAGCGCCTCGTTCACCGCGATCTGGCGCAGCCAGCCCCAGAACGGCGCGTCGCCGCGGAACTGGCCGAGCTTGCGGAACAGCTGCAGCATGGCGTCGTGCAGGATTTCCTGCGCCTCGTCGGCGTCGCCGAGCATGCGCAGCGCCAGCGTGTAGACCGGGCGCTCAAACAGGCGATAGATCTGCTCGAAGGCGCGCATGTCGCCGCGGGCGCCGCGTTCGATCAGGCTGTTCGGGACGTCGATGGCGAAATGGCTGCTCACGGAACCTAGGATGCGCCGCCACGCGTTTTGGTCGCAAGCGCCGCAAGTCCCTGCCGCCAAAAGAAAACGCCGCGGAGGTCCGCGGCGTTTCCGGGCGCCCTTGGGCGGGGATTACAGGTCGGTGGCCAGCGTGATCGTGAAGAACAGGCGCGGGTCGGCGACTTCGCCGTAATAGGCGGTGGCGTCCTCGTCGGTATCCGCCCAGGTCAGGCTGGTGCTGACCGGGCCGAACTCCTTGGACAGGCCCAGCGAGTAGTGCATGTACTTGAGGTCGTCGGCGCCGATGAACTCGCCCTCGTCGTCGTAGAACGCCTCGCCGCTGCCGATCGTGAAGTGGCCGACTTCGCCGTCCAGGCTCAGGTCCCACCAGGGCAGGCCGTAGCTGCCGGACAGGCTGAAGTAGAAACCGTCGTCATCGAGATTGAAGACGTCGTTCGAGTAACCGACCGTCGCGGTGATCATCTCGTCGTAGCTGACCGAGCCGATCAGCTCGTTGTAGTCGTAGTTGATGCCTTCCTCGGTGCCCGGGTAGAAGTAGCGCACCACCTGCACGTCACCCACCCACTTGTCGGCGAACTCCCACGAATAGCCGACGTAGGCGTCGAGTTCGAGATTGGCGCCGTCCTCGTCGAGGTAGGAGGCGTCTTCCGGGATGAAATCCACGCTCGACCCCCAGAGGCCGCCGTAGATGCCGGACTCGTGCTCGAACGCGAATTCGCCCTGCAGCGCCCAGTCTTCCTGCGACTGCGAGACGCCGCGCCAGACATAGTCGCTGGTCAGCGTGGCCGAGGCGGAAAAGGTCCAGGGACCGGCGTTTTCCTCGCCTTCTTCGTCCTGCGCGGAAACGGCGAAGGGCAGGGCGGCGAGCAGGGCCAGGGCGAACAACGACTTCTTGTGCATGTCGAACCTCCAGAGGTTGGGGCAAAGTAGGACGCCGCATGTCCGGTCCCGCGGGGTCTCGCCGCGAGTGTAATCCGGAATGTCGCCGAGCAATCACTCGGAACGCCCGGCTTGGCGCGCCGGAACGCGATGTTATGATCCGGCGCATTCCGCCCTGTTGCCCCGATGAGCTCAGCGCCCGCTTTCAACATCCCCGGTTACGAGCTGGTCCGCGAACTCGGGGTGGGCGGCATGGCGACGGTGTACCTGGCCATCCAGAGTTCGCTCGACCGCAAGGTCGCGATCAAGGTGATGCGCCGGAACATCGACGACGCCGACAAGTTCGAGCGCCGCTTCCTGGTCGAAGGGCGCACCCTGGCCAAGCTGCCGCACCGGAACATCGTCGCTGTCTACGACATCGTCAAGAGCGATGCCGCGACCTACATCTCGATGGAATACCTGGAAGGCGGCACGCTGCACGAGAAGATGCGCAGCGGCCTGTCCCTGGCCGAGGCGGTCGCGATCGTCGTGCAGATCGCCGGCGCGCTGCAGTTCGCGCACGACCACGGCATCGTGCACCGCGACCTCAAGCCCGCGAACATCATGTTCCGGGACGAGCTGACGCCGGTCCTGACCGACTTCGGCATCGCGCGCCAGCAGGATGCCTCGCAGACGCGCCTGACCCAGACCGGCATGCTGGTCGGCACGCCGACCTACATGAGTCCGGAGCAGATCAACGCGCTCGAGGTGGACGGCCGCTCCGACCTCTACAGCCTCGGCGTGATGTTCTACGAGCTGCTGACCGGGCGGCCGCCGTTCCAGGGCGAGACCCCGATCGCCGTGCTGATGGCGCACCTGACCAATCCGCCTCCGCCGTTGCCGCCGCAGTTCGCCGAGTTCCAGCCGGTGCTGGACCGCATGCTCGCGAAGAACCGCGACGAGCGTTACGCCAACCTCAAGGAATTCACCAAGGCGCTCAAGGCGATCGTCGTCAACAACGATCGGCTGTGGGCGCGGCTGCAGGCCGATCCGAACCAGAGTTCGTCCGAACAGTTGCGCGCGCTCGGCTTCTCGGTGAGTTCGTCGACGGCGCTCGACCCGGTGCAGCCGGGCGCGCCGTCGCGGCAGAAGCTGCCGCAGCCGCAGTCGCCCGCGGCCACCCAGGTGGCACGCCCGGCCTTCGATCCGTCCGCGCCGACCGCGATCTCGAATCCGACCCTGAAGCCGGCCATGGCCCCGGCCGCTCCCGCGCGCAGCGGGCGCGGGCTGTGGATCGGCGTCGCCGCCACGGTGGCCCTGGTCGTCGCCGGTGCGGCGTGGTGGGCGTTGCGTCCGGGCGAAGACATCGATCCGCGCATTCGCGGCGAGGTCGACGCCCGGCTCGTCGTCGTCGATCGCTACATCGGCGACCAGAAGCTGACCCCGCCGCCGATCGGGGACAACGCCCTCGATCTCCTGCAGGCCGTGCAGCAGCGCGCGCCGAATTATTCCGGCACCCTGCAGCGCACCGCGGCGCTGGTCGCGGCGCTGAAGGCCGAGGCCCGCCGCCGCAACGAGGCCGGCGAGTTCATCGACGCCGAAGCCGCGCTCGGCTTCGCCGGTTCGCTCGCGCCCGAAGACGCGGAGATCGCGACCCTGCGCGCCGCGATCGCGGACGCACGCACGCGCAGCGAGCAGGCCGCCCAGGTCAAGGACCTGCTGGCCAAGGCCGAGGCCGCCGCCGCCGCAGGTCGCGACCTCGGCGCGGATGGCGCCTATGGCTACCTGCGCCAGGCCGCGCAGATCGCGCCGGCCGATGCGGCCCTGGGCGCGGCCCGGCAGAAGCTGCTGTCGCGCTTGCTCGCGCCCAGCCGCGACGCCCTGGCCCGCGGCGATCTCGACGGCGCCCAGACCCGGCTCGATGCGCTCGCGTCCGCGCTCGGCAACGACGCCGAATGGCGCAAGCTGCGCGACGAGATCGGCGGCGCCCGGACCGCAGCGGAACGCGCCGCCGAAGTCGCGGCGCTGCAGCAGCGCTTCGACAGCCAGTTGCGGGCGCGCCGTTATGCCGAGCCGGCCGGCGACAATGCACTCGAATCGCTGGACGGATTGCGACGGCTCGACGCCGCGGCGGCCGAAGCGCGCGCTGGACAGCTCGCCTCGGCCCTGCTGGTCGACGCCCGCGCGGCGTTTGCGCGTGCCGACGCCACCGCCGCCCTGACCATGACCGAGCTGGCCTTGCGGGTGCAGCCCGACGCCGCCGATGTCGCGGCGTTCAAGCGCGAGGTCGAGGGCAAGCTCAGCGCCGACCAGCGCCGTGTCGCCGGCCTGCTCGGTCAGGCGCAGCAGGCGCTGGCGCAACAGCAGTTCTTCGAGCCGCGCGGCCAGAACGCCGCCGAAGCGCTCGATGAATTGCTCCGGCTCGATCCCGGCAACCGCGAGGCCCGGCGTCTCCAGGATGGCCTGTCGCGCAGCGCGCTCGACGCCGCGCGCGCGCTGGCCAAGGCCGACCGCGTCGATGCCGCGTTGGCGCTGGCCGAACAAGTGCGGCAACGCTACCCGGGCGAACGCGACGCGCCGGCCCTGGTCCAGCAACTCACCCGGCAGCAGCAGGCGCAGGCCGCCGAGGCGCAGCGCCGCGATACGCTGGATCGCGTGCTCGCGACGGCGGCACAGCGTCCGCTCGATGCCCGGGCCTTCGATGCCGCGATGACGTCGCTGGCGAACTTGCTGAAAGCCAATGCCCGCGACGTCGATGCGGCCACGGCGCGCGAGCGGCTGCTCGACGCCTTGCGCGAATCGGCCGAGAGCGCCACGGCGATGGCCGCGCTGGCCGAAGTCGACGCCCTGTACGCGAAGTATCGCCGCCAGTTCGGCGACTCGGCGCCGCTGACGGCGGCGATCGCGGCCGCGCGGACGCGACTGCAGGAGGAAGAGCGCCTGCGCCTGGCCGCGACCGCCGGCGACCTGATCCTGTTGGCCCTGCCTTGGGGCGAAGTCGAATCGGTCACCGACCTGCAGCGCAAGACCTCCGTCGAGTTGCCGTCCGACCGCACCACGCCGCTGCGTCTGCGCGTGCCGGCCGGCGTCTATCGCGTCCAGTTCAAGCATCCGAGCGGCGCGCGCGCCAGCGCCCAGGCCACGGTCCGGGCCAAGGCCGAAACCGTCAGCTCGTCCGCGTTCGCGGCACTCGATGCCAAGGAGTATCTGCGTCGTGCCGGGCTCTAGTCGTCTTCTCGCGTGGTCGATGGTGATCGCACTCGGTCTGCCGGTCGCAGCCCTGGCCGACTACCGTGCCTATGCGCGCGGCCAGGAGGCCGCGGCCGACGCGAAATGGGCCGATGTCGAGCGCGAGATGCAGCAGGCCCTGGCCGGCAATCCCGTGCCCAAGGTGCGCGTCAAGCTGTACGGACAGCGCTTCGCGCCCTACGTGCCGCAGTACTACCTCGGCCTGGCCGCCTATCGCCAGGGCGACTGCACGGCGGCGATGCGCTGGTTCGGCGATGCCGGCGCGGCCGCCGTGATCGCGCAGCTGTCCGAATTCAAGGGCGTGGCCGACGCGGCGCGCGCCCT
>CALMWD010000091.1 GCA_937873105.1 uncultured Rhodanobacteraceae bacterium | reverse complement strand
CTTCGATCTCTGCGAAGAACTATTCGGGAATCGTTGTTCGCAGGCGATTCGCCACGCATCGGGTGGCGCGTGAATTCCGTTTGCGGCGAGCTTTGCGGCGGTAGCTGCGACTTCACCGTATGCAGTCATGGGGACTCCGGGCATCATTGTCGTGGTGCCAGCGGGAGATTGTATGGCGGGACAGAACTACGCAGTCGGCGTCGATGGCGCAGGGTCGGGCTGGATCGGAGTACGCCGAAAGGACGACGGACTGGAATGGCATTGGTTCGAGAATGCTGAGCACGTCATTCGCAAGAATCCGCGAGCTGGCGTCATTGCTGTCGACATTCCGATCGGCCTTGCCGAAAGCGATGCGCGGCCAAGTGATCGATTGGCTCGAGAGTTTGTCGGTGGTCTGCGAGCGTCGAGCGTGTTCTCAGCGCCGATTCGATCGGTGCTTGGCGCAGCCACTCGGCGCGAAGCTTCTGACGCTCAGGAACGAGTGGACGGTCGTGGATTGGCGGCACAGGCGTTCGCGTTGTTTCCGAAGATTCGGCAGTGGGATCACCTGGTGCGCACGGACGAAAATGTTCGCGCGAAAGTTCGCGAGATTCATCCCGAGGTGAGCTTTGCGGCCATGCGAGGTGGGAAGGGCTGCGGCGTAGTAGAGCCGAAACGAACACCCGAGGGACAGCGTATTCGGAGCGAACTGCTGGCTTCGCGGTTTGGCCGCGCAACGGTCGACGACTTGCTACGTGACGTGCCCAAGAAGTTGGCGGCGCCGGATGATGTGCTGGATGCGCTCGCTGCTTTGTGGAGCGCAGAGCGCATTCTTGCTGGCGCAGCGCAGACGTTGCCGTCGCCGGTTGCGATCGATAGCGTTGGCCTGATCATGGCTATTTGGTACTAGGCTCACGTCGCTGCCTCGTGACGTTGGTCGACGTCGCCACCTGCAACTTTCAGTGAACTCGGCTCAGTCGGGGTATCGATGGGGGTACCGACCCTCTCGGTGGGACCGAAAACCTCATCCGATCAACAGGCTGCCAGCGATTTTCGAGCCCACCCATAGCCACCAGTCGAAAAGCGGGGAAGATCAAGGCCTTGCCGGCGTTTGTCGGCGAGGCCTTTTTCATTGTCGTCGCCATCGGGCGAGGTTACTCGAGTGCGGCGACGATGCGGGCGGTCAGTCGTCGCGACAGCGGGGCGAGGAAGAAGATCGCGACGCCGGCGACCGGCCAGGCGATCCACCAGAGATCCAGCCACAACCGCGGCCATTGCGCGGGAAAACCTTGGCGCAATGGCCCGAGCACGAAGGTCAGCACGGTCACCATCAGCGTCGACTGGACCAGGGCGAAGACGATCCGGTTCTTGATGGGCTCCATGCGACGTTCACCGATCCGCGCGCTGCAGCGGCAGGCCGGCGCCGACCCAGGCCATCAGGCCGCCTTGGAGATTGACGGCGCGTTCGCCGAGTTCGGATTGCAGGCGCGTGCAGGCGCTGCCCGAACGCGCGCCGCTGCGACAAACGATCAGCAACTCGCCGTGGTCGTGCGCGATGCCGGCGCGATCGAGCGCGGCCAGGCCTTCGCGGTCGATGCGCGACAGCGGCACGTTGACTGCGTTCGCGATACTGCCTTGGGCGTACTCTTCGGGTTCGCGCACATCGACGACGCGGGCGCCGGCATTGATGCGCCGGACCGCTTCATGCGGCGACACAGCGGCACCGCCGAGGCCGAACAAGGTCTTCAAGTTGCCGAACATGCGACTGGTCTCCTCAGCTGCAGATGCGGGCCTGGTCGCCCGGGCAGTACACGTCGTGCAGGGTGCGGATCACCGCCATCGCCGGGCCTTCCGCGAGCCGGTAATAGACGGTCTGCGCCGCCTTGCGGGTTTCCACCAGCCCTTCCTCGCGCAGCCTCGCCAGGTGTTGCGACAGCGCCGACTGGCTGAGCTCGATCTCGCGGTTGATCTCGCCGACCGAGCGTTCGCCCTCGACCAGCAGGCACAACACGCGCAGCCGCTGCGGATGCGACATCGCCTTGAGCAGTTCGGCGGCGCGTTCGGCCTGTTCGGCCATGGCGGCGGCAAGATTCATGGCGGGAGGCGCGACGGTCGGTGTGCGGCGCATGGCGATCCGGATTCCTGGGCGGGTACGGCTTGCATTCTAATTTAGATATCACTACATTAGCAATATCTAAAATAATTCGACGCCCGGAGGGAGGGCTCCATGAAACGCATCGTGGTACTTGGCGCAGGCATCGGCGGCATGAGCGTGGCTTACGAATTGCGTGCCGCACTCGGCAAGGACAAGGCCGCCATCACCGTCGTCGGCGAAGGCACCAAGTTCAGCTTCACGCCCTCCAATCCCTGGGTGGCCGTGGGCTGGCGCAAGCCGGCCGACATCCAGGTCGACGCACCGACCCATCTCGCGAAGAAGTCCATCGGATTCGAAGCCGCCGGCGCCGAGCGCGTCGTCCCGGAATCGAACCAGGTCGTGCTGCGCGACGGCCGCACGCTCGACTACGACTACCTCGTCATCACCACCGGGCCGCGCCTCGCCTTCGACGAAGTGCCGGGACTCGGTCCGGCCGCGCATACCCAGTCGATCTGCACGACCGAACACGCTCAGACGGCGTGGGCCGCGTACGAACAGTTCCTGAAGGATCCAGGCCCGATCGTGATCGGCGCCGCGCCGGGCGTGAGCTGCTTCGGCCCCGCCTACGAATTCGCGATGATCCTCGACGCCGACCTGCGCAAGCGCAAGCTGCGCGACCGCGTGCCGATGACCTACGTGACCAGCGAACCCTATGTCGGCCACATGGGCCTCGGCGGCGTCGGCGATTCCAAGGGGCTGCTCGAATCCGAAATGCGCCAGCGCCACATCAAGTGGATCACGAACGCGAAGATCACCGAGATCGGCGCGAACGAAGTGAAGGCGCAGGAACTCGACGACCGTGGACAGCCGCTGAAGGAACACGCGCTGCCGTTCAAGTACGCGATGGTGATGCCGCCCTTCACCGGCGTCGATGCGGTGCGTCAGGCCAAGGATCTGTGCAATCCGCGCGGCTTCGTGCTGATCGACGAGCACCAGCGCAACCCGAAGTACCCGAACGTGTATTCGGCCGGCGTTTGTGTCGCGATCCCGCCGGTGGAAGCGACGCCGGTGCCCACCGGCGCGCCCAAGACCGGCTTCATGATCGAGTCCATGGTCACGGCCATCGTCGAGAACATCCGGGCCGACATCGAAGGTCGCGCCGTCGAGGCCAAGGCGACCTGGAACGCGATCTGCCTGGCCGACATGGGCGACACCGGCGCGGCCTTCGTCGCGATCCCGCAGATCCCGCCCCGCAACGTGACCTGGGCCAAGGTCGGCAAGTGGGTGCATCTCGCCAAGATCGCGTTCGAGAAGTACTTCCTGGCCAAGATGCGTTCCGGCAACACCGAACCGATCTACGAGAAATACGTGCTCAAGGCGCTCGGCATCGAGCGACTGAAGTAAACCCGCTACCCATCCACGAGATCCGCCATGAACCTCGACCGCGCCATGTTCGCCTTCGCCGGCACCATGATCCTGATCAGCGTGCTGCTGACCCATTTCGTCTCGCCCTGGTGGCTGCTGCTGACCACCTTCGTCGGACTGAACCTGCTGCAATCCTCGTTCACCGGCTTCTGCCCGGCCGCCATCATCCTGTCCAAGCTCGGCTTCAAGGCCGGCTGCGCCTTCAAGTGAGATCGACATGCGCCTGATCCGACTCGCGGCCCTGACCGTTGCGATCACCCTGGCGGCCTGCGGCGGCGATGCGCCGAAGCCGCGCGCGGCCCAGCCCGTCGCGTTCGAGACCCTGACCGTGGCGCGCCAGTCGGCGACGCAGGAACGGCTCTGGGACGGCGTCGTCGACGCGGTCAACAAGGCCACGTTGTCGGCGCAGACCGGCGGCCGCGTCACCGAGCTGCCGTTCGACGTGAACGACTACGTCAAGGTCGGCGACGTGATCGTGCGCTTCACCGACGTCGAGCAGCAGTCCGGACGGCGCCAGGCCGACGCGGCCTTGCGTGCGGCGGAAGCGAATGCACGCGAGGCGCAACTCGCCTTCGATCGCGCCAAGGACCTGATTGCCAGGAAGCTGATCGCCCAGGCCGCGTATGACCAGGCGGTGGCCCGCCACGATGCCGCGAATGCCGCGCTCGAAGCCGCGCGCGCCGCCGTGCGCGAAGCCGGCGAACAGGTCGACTACACGGTCGTGCGCGCGCCCTACAGCGGCATCCTGACCGAACGCCACGTGCAGGTCGGCGAAACCGTGCGCCCCGGCCAGCCGCTGGTCTCGGGCCTGTCGCTGGCGCAACTGCGTGTCGAGGTGGAGATCCCGCAAGGCGACCTGGCCGCGATCCGCGAGCATGCAAAGGCCGCGATCCTGCTGGACGACGGCCGCCGCATCGAGGCGAGCGAGGTCGTGATCTTTCCCTACGCCGATGCCAAGACGCACAGCTTCCGCGTGCGCCTGGAATTGCCGGAGGCCGAAACCGGCCTGCAACCCGGCATGACCGTCAAGGCCGCGTTCGCGATCGGCGCGGCGGAACGACTGCTGATCCCGGCGAGCGCCCTCGTGCGCCGCAGCGAAGTGACGGCGGTCTATGTCGTCGACGCGGCGAACCGGGTCGCCTTGCGCCAGGTCCGCCTTGGCCACCGCTTCGGCGACCAGGTCGAAGTCCTGGCCGGCCTGCAGCAGGGCGAGCGCATCGCCGCCGATCCGCTGGCGGCGCTCGCGCACATCGCCGGCGCGAAGGAGCAGGGCGCGTGAGCCACGATCCCGCACGCATGGGCATTTCCGGCCGGCTCGCACGTGCCTTCGTCGCGAACCCGCTGACGCCGGTCCTGGCCATCGCCGGCTTCCTGCTCGGCCTGGTCGCGGTGATGATCACGCCGCGCGAGGAAGAGCCGCAGATCGACGTGACCATGGCCAACATCCTCGTGCCCTTCGCCGGCGCGCCGGCCGAGGACGTCGAGAATCTGGTCAGTTATCCGCTGGAACAGGTGTTGTCGGAGGTCGAGGGCGTGAAGCACGTCTACTCGGTCTCGCGGCCCGGCATGGCCGTGCTGACGGTCGAGTTCCAGGTCGGGGTGCCGCGCCAGGACGCGCTGGTGCGCCTCTACAACCAGGTCTATTCGAACCAGGACTGGGCGCCGCGCGGGCTTGGCGTCGGCCAGCCGCTGGTGCGGCCGATGGGCATCGACGACGTGCCGGTGATGAGCCTGACCCTGTCGAGCGACGGCGCCCGCGGCGCCACCGAACTGGCCGAGGTCGCGCACACGCTGGAGACCGAATTGAAGCGCGTGCCGGGCACCCGCGACGTCTACACGATCGGTGCGCCGGATCGTGCCGTCGTGGTCGAACTCGATGCCACGCGCCTGGCCGCTTACGGCATGGCACCCTCGGACCTGGCCGGCGCGCTGGCCGCGGCCAATGTCGTGCAGCAGGCCGGCGAGCGCATCGCCGCCGATACGCAGGTGCCCGTCACGGCCGGCACCTGGCTGGCCGATGCCGACGAAGTCGCGGACCTCATCGTCGGCCTGCGCGACGGCCGGCCGCTGCTGCTGGCCGATGTCGCCCACATCCGCCGTGGCGCCGATCTGCCGCACCAGTACGTCTGGCACGCGGAGTCCGCACCGACCTCAGGCGCGCTGGCGCTGGCGCCGGCGGTGACCATCGCCATCGCCAAGAAACCGGGCGCGAATGCCGCCGACATCACCGGCGCCATCCTCGACCGGCTCGACGCACTGAAGGCCACGCACGTGCCCGAGGGCGTGCGCATCACGACCACGCGCGACTACGGCTACACCGCCAACGACAAGGCGATGAAGCTGATCCAGAAGCTCGTCTTCGCGACGCTGTCGGTGGTGCTGCTGGTGCTGTTCGCGCTCGGCTGGCGCGAGGCCATCGTGGTCGGCACCGCCGTCGTGCTGACCCTGGCGCTGACCCTGTTCGCGAGCTGGGCGATGGGCTTCACGATCAACCGCGTGTCCCTGTTCGCGCTGATCTTTTCGATCGGCATCCTGGTCGACGACGCCATCGTCATCGTCGAGAACATCCACCGCCACATGACCCTGGGCGCGAAGAAGCTGCTGGAGGCGATACCGCCGGCGGTGGACGAGGTCGGCGCGCCGACCATCCTCGCGACCTTCACCGTCATCGCCGCCTTGCTGCCGATGGCCTTCGTGTCCGGGCTGATGGGCCCGTACATGCGGCCGATCCCGATCAATGCCTCGGCCGGCATGTTGCTGTCGCTGCTGATCGCGCTGACGGTAACGCCGTGGCTCGCCTACAAGCTGCTGTCGCGTCATCACGTCGCGGCGGGCGAGGGGCACGGCGGGGCAATGGGCTCGCGGCTGTCGCGGCTGTTCCAGCGCGTGCTCACGCCCTTCCTCGATGCCGAACGCGGCGGGCGTCGCCGCCTGATGCTGTTCGGCGGCATGGTCGGTGCGGTGCTGCTCGCGGCCCTGCTCGCGGTGGTGCAGCTGGTCGTGCTGAAGATGCTGCCCTTCGACAACAAGTCGGAGTTCCAGGTCGTCGTCGACCTGCCGGAGGGCGCGCCGCTGGAGCGCACCAATGCCTTGCTGGTCGAGCTTGCCCAGACCCTGGTCGAGGTGCCCGAGGTGATGCACGTGCAGGGGTATGCCGGCACCGCGGCGCCGGTGAACTTCAATGGCCTGGTGCGCCAGTACTACCTGCGCGGCGGCGCGAACGTGGGCGACCTGCAGGTCAACCTCGTCGACAAGCACGAGCGTTCGCGCAAGAGCCATGACATCGCGCGCGCGGTGCGCCCGGCACTGGCCGAGATCGGCAAGAAATACGGCGCCTCGATCAAGGTCACCGAAGTGCCGCCCGGTCCGCCGGTGATGGCCCCGCTGGTCGCCGAGGTCTATGGTCCGGATGCGCAGCGCGCGCGCGAGATCGCCCGCGCCCTGCAGGCGAAGTTTGCGGCGACCGCGGGCATCGTCGACATCGACACCAGCATGGAAGGCGACGCCTCGCGCGAGGTCGTGATCGTCGATCGCGAGCGCGCGGCCCGGCTCGGCATCACCCAGGCGCAGATCGCCGATGCGCTGGCCCTGGCCGTGTCCGGTTCGGACGCCACCTACCTGCGTGACGGCGCCTCGAAATATCCGGTGCCGATCCGCCTGCGCCTGCCGGCGGGCGAACAGGCCAGCACGGCGCAGTTGCTCGCGATCCGCGTGCGCGCCAATGATGGCCGCCTGGTGCCGTTGTCGGAAATGGTGCGCGTCGATCGGCGGCCCTGGGAGCAGACCCTGTACCACAAGGATCTGGCGCCGGTCGTCTACGTCATGGCCGACGAAGCGGGGGCGCTCGATTCGCCGCTGTACGGCATGTTCAGCGTGGTCTCGCAGTTGAACGCCGCGCCGCTTGCCGGCGAAAAGATCGACCAGTACTTCTTCGCGCAGCCGGCCGACACCTCGCGCTTCGCGGTGAAGTGGGACGGCGAGTGGCAGATCACCTTCGAGACCTTCCGCGACATGGGCCTGGCCTATTCGGCGGGCCTGCTGCTGATCTACCTGCTCGTGGTCGCGCAGTTCCGCAGCTATGTCGTGCCGCTCGTGATCATGGCGCCGATCCCGCTGACCGCGATCGGCGTGATGCCCGGCCATGCCTTGCTCGGCGCGCAGTTCACCGCGACCTCGATGATCGGCATGATCGCGCTGGCCG
>CALMWD010000090.1 GCA_937873105.1 uncultured Rhodanobacteraceae bacterium | reverse complement strand
GTCGCGGGTTCGCGCCCCGTCCACTCCGCCAACTCTTGCAAGGGCGCCCACGTGGCGCCGTTGTTTTTCCCGGGAAGCGCGTCCCACGCGCCGTATCGAGAGCCATCCATGCTTCAGAGTATTCGCGACAAGTCCGGTTCCAAGATCGCCTACTTCATCCTTTCGGTGTTGATGGCGGCCTTCATGTTCTTCGGCATCCAGGGGTACTTCGTCGCCAGCGGCGATACCGGCGTCGCGAAGGTCGGGAACAGCGAAATCACCGCCAGCGAGTATCGCGCCCGCATGAACGAACACGTGCAGCGGATGCGCGCGATGATGGGCGATTCCTTCAATTCCGACTTCTTCAACACGCCCCAATACAAGCGCCAGGTCGTCGACCAGCTGGTCGACGAGGAACTGCTGACGCAGGCCGGCGCGGCCGCAGGCGTGGCGATCTCGGATGCGCGACTGCGCGAGGAGATCATGAAGATCGAGGCTTTCCAGATCGACGGCCGTTTCGTCCCGGCGCAGTACACCGCGGTGCTGCAGGCCAACAACATGACGGTCGAAGAGTTCGAGCAGCGCATGCGCCGCGACATCGCGGTGCGCGAATTGCCGTCGCAGATCGAGACGAGCGCGCTCGTGACCGATGCCGAGGTCGATCAGTATGTGCGCTTGCGCGACCAGACGCGCAGCTTCCGTTATCTCGCTCTGAATACTCCGTCGGTGACGGTCGACCAGGTCACTGACGACGAAGCCAAGGCGTACTTCCAGAAGAACGCGTCGAAGTTCGAGACCAAGGAACAGGTCGCGCTCGAGTACGTCGAGTTGAACGCGGCGACGCTGGTGGTCCCGCCCGCGGACGACGCGTTGCTGCGCGACCGTTACGAACAGCAGAAGTCCTTGCGCTACGGCAGCGGCGACCAGCGACTGGCCTCGCACATCCTGGTGTCCGTGGCCGCCGGTGCCGACGCCGAAGCGCAGAAGGCCGCGCTCGCCAAGGCCAATGAATTGCTTGCGAAGATCCGCGGCGGCGCGGCGTTCGAAGCGGTCGCGCGCGAATCCTCCGAGGACATCGGTTCCAAGGAGAACGGCGGCGACCTCGGCTGGATCGAGAAGACCGGCACCTTCGAGCCGGCATTCGAGGACGCGTTGTTCGGCCTCGAAGCGGGTGCCGTCTCCGAGCCGGTGCGCACCGACCAGGGTTACCACTTGATCACCGTACGCGAATCGCGCGCGGCCAGCTTCCGCCCGTTCGAGGAAGTGCGCGCCGAGCTGGAGGCCGAGTACGCCGCCACCGAACGCGAGCATCTGTTCGGCGAAAAGTTCAATGAACTGGTCGACCAGGCGTTCTCCAGCCCGGGCTCGCTGGAACCGACGGCCAAGGCGCTCGAAGTGCCGGTGCAGAAGACCGAGTTGTTCGATCGCGATTTCGGCCCTGGTATCGCCGTCTATCCGAAGGTCCGCGAAGCCGCGTTCTCCGACCCGGTGCTGGTGGAGCGCAACAACAGCGAAGCGATCGAGATCGGCGAGAACCATGTCGTGGTCGTGCGCGTGCTGGAACACAAGCCGGCTGCGCCGCGGAAGTTCGAGGACGTGGTCGGCGAAGTGAAGTCGGCCGTTGCCGCCGACCGTCAGGCCAAGCAGGCCAAGGATCAGGCCGATGCCTTGTTCAAGCGTTTCCAGGGCGGTGAATCGCTCGACGCGCTGGCGGCGTCGGAACAGGCGCAGGTGGCCGTGGCGGAAGGCGTGGGCCGCAATGCGATGACGCATGACGCCAAGCTGGTGTCGGAAGTGTTCAAGCTGGCCCGTCCTGCCGAAGGCAAGACCACGACCGCGCTGTTGCAGGGCGGAGACCAGCGCTATGCCCTGGTCGAGTTGTCGGCGGTCAAGGACGGCGACGCCAAGTCGCTGGACGAGGCGGCGCGCAACGCCGCCCGCGACAGCCTGAGGTCGGGGTTTGCCGCGGGTGACAACATCGCTCTGCGCGACGCCCTGCGCAAGCGCGTCAAGATCGTCGTGCACGAAGATCGCCTGTGATCCGAGCCGCTCGAAATCCGGGCATGAAAAAAGGCGCCGCAAGGCGCCTTTTTCTTTTCCCGCGAAACCTCGGTGCTCAGATGCCGGTCATGCCAAGCACGTTGTAGCCGGAGTCGACGTAGGTGATCTCTCCGGTGACACCGGCCGCCAGGTCGGAGCAGAGGAAAGCGGCGACATTGCCGACTTGCTCGATGGTGACGTTGCGGCGCAGCGGCGAGGCCTCCTCGACGTGCTCCAGCATCTTGCGGAAGTTGCTGACGCCCGACGCCGCCAGCGTCTTGATCGGGCCGGCCGAGATCGCGTTGACGCGGATGCCTTCGGGGCCCAGGCAGCGCGCGAGATACCGCACGTTCGCCTCCAGCGATGCCTTGGCCAGGCCCATGACGTTGTAGTTCGCCATCGCGCGGACCGCGCCGAGGTAGCTCAGGGTCAATACGGCACTGTCGTGGCCGCGCATCAACGGGCGCGCCGCCTTGGCCAGCGCCGCCAGGCTGTAGCTCGAGATGTCATGCGCGATGTTGAAGGCTTCGCGCGAAATGCTGTCGAGGAAGTCACCCTGGATCGATTCGCGCGGCGCGAAGCCGACCGAGTGCACGAGGATGTCGAGTTGGCCCCAACGCTGGCCCAGCGCATCGAACAGGGCGGCGATCTCGGCATCGGAGGCGACGTCGCAGGGCAGGACGATGTCCGATCCGAATTCCTTTGCGGCTTCCTCGACGCGCGACTTGAGCCGCTCGTTCTGATAGCTGAAGGCGAGTTCGGCGCCTTCGCGATGCATGGCCTCGGCGATGCCGGTGGCGATGGATCGCTCGCTGGCGATGCCGACGATGAGTGCGCGTTTGCCTTGCAGGAAACCCATGATGCTTCTCTCGATGCCGAACAACGGGCGCGCAGTCTAGCCGGCCGCTTTTGGCAGCGGCAACGATGCGCCGGCGTATTGAGCGACCGGTTGCCGTCCCGCTCAGGGCAATCGCAGCTTCTGCCCGGGGCGCAACACGGACGCCTTGCCCAGCCCGTTCGCCGCCAGCAACGCCGATAGCGACACGCGGTGACGGCGTGCGATCGACCAGGCCGATTCTCCGCTGCGAACCACGTGCACGCGCTCGCCGTTCCCGATCGTCTCGACCGCGCGGCGTTCGATCGGCTCCGGGGTGGCGCGCGCGATCGCTTCGACGCTGCGTTCGATCAGCGCGCGCGGCAACAGGATCGTCGCACCGGCGTCAACATGGCCGCGCCGCCAGGCCGGGTTCCACAGCAGCCACTGCGATTCGCCGACGCCGGACAATGCCGCCAGCTGCGAGACGTTCATGGCCTTCGGCACGATGGCCGGGCGCAGTTCCTGTGTCACATCGACCGTGGGCAAGGTCAGGCCGACGCGTTGCGGATGCCGCGTGATGCAGGCCAACGCACGCAGCTTGACCAGGTGCTCGTGGGTGATCGGGCTGACCGCGAGGTGCTCGGGACGCGTCGATTGCCCGGATTTGCGCGCGCGTGCCAGCGCACCCTTGATGCGGTACTCGCCGGCGTTGTACGCCATCGTGACCAGCGACCAATCGCGATCGAAGACGGTGGCCAGGTGTTCGATCAGGTCGAGCGCGGCGTCGGTGGCGGCGACGAAGTCCAGGCGGCCGTCGTAGTCGTCTGCGATGCGCAGGCCACGCCAACGCGCCGTCGCCGGCATCATCTGCCAGGCGCCAGCGGGACGTTCGCCGCGGGTCCTGAACGCGTGATAGCGGCTCTCGACGAAGGGCAGCCAGACGTATTCGGCGGGCAGGTCGCGGCGTGCGAGTTCGTCGGCGACATAGGCGATCCAGGGCGACGCGGTCGCCATGGCTTCCGCGTGGCGCTTCGGGGACTGCGCGTAGATGCGTTCCCAGCGCCGCACCGCGGGCGGGGGATCCTCGCAATCGACGAACCCGTGGCGGGAAGTGATCTCGGACCAGAGGTCGGACGCAGGCGAGGATTCGGCCAGAGGCTCGGTCGCGACGACGGCATCGTCGCCGGCCGGTTCGGGCGCGGGTGCGGCGGGCTTGGACGGCGCGGCCGTCTCACTTGGGGCGGGAGTGGTTGCCGGCGCCGGCGCTTCCGGCCGCGTCGGCGCGGTACATGCCGCGAGCGTCAGGAGCGGGAGGAGCGCCAAGCCGCGCCAGGCAAGGCCATGATCAGGCATGGGTGTTCTTCCATTGGCGCAGCGCAACGAAGACATCGGAGGGTTGTACCAGCGCCTGTTGCGCATGGCGCGACACCGCGGCGCGCACGCTGTCCAGCGCACAGCGCAGGAACACGTTGCTTTGGCGTTCCGTGCCCAACGCGAACGGGACGCTCGCTGGATCGATGGCCAGCGTCGCGTGCCGCGCCGCGATCGCCGGATTGTCGGGCTCCACGGCCGCGGCGAAGGCGAGGTTGGCGCGCGTGTATTCGTGGGCGCAGAACACCTGGGTGGTGTCCGGCAGCGCCGCAATGCGTTCAAGGGAGCCGTGCAGTGCGGTCGGGTCGCCTTCGAACACGCGCCCGCAGCCGGCGCCGAACAAGGTATCGCCGACGAAGATCGCGCCGGGCAGCAGGAAGGCCAGATGGGTGCGCGTATGCCCGGGCACATGCCAGACCACGATCTCGGGAAAGTCGGCGACCTGGATCCGGTCGCCGTCGCCGACGATCTCGGTCACCATCGG
>CALMWD010000089.1 GCA_937873105.1 uncultured Rhodanobacteraceae bacterium | reverse complement strand
TCGCGATCCTCAACAACCTCGAGTTCGACCACGCCGACATCTTCGATTCGCTGGCCGACATCGAACGCCAGTTCCACCACCTCGTGCGCACCGTGCCCGGCAACGGCCGCCTCATCGTCAACGGCGAGGACGACGCACTCGCGCGCGTGCTCGCGAAAGGCTGCTGGACGCCGGTCGAACGCTTCGCCATCGACCGCGAGGCGGAATGGCAGGCCGAGTTGCTGGCGGCCGACGGCAGCGCCTTCCGCGTGCGCCAGCGCGGCAGCGTCGTCGGCGATGCCCGCTGGCAGACCCTCGGCCGCCACAACGTGATGAACGCGCTCGCCGCGGTCGCGGCCGCCGCAGCCTATGGCATCGACGCGGTTCAGGCGGTCGCGGCCCTGTCCGGCTTCCGCAATCCGAAACGACGCATGGAGTGGGTGGCCGACGCGAACGGCGTCCGCGTCTACGACGACTTCGCGCACCATCCGACCGCGATTGCGACCACGCTCGCCGGGCTGCGCGCCCGCGTCGGCAGCGGCCGCATCGTCGTGGCGATGGAGCCGCGTTCGAACTCGATGCGCATGGGCGCGCACGCCGCCGCCCTCGCGCCTTCGCTGGACGACGCCGACGCCGTCGTCTTCCTGGCCCGACCCGAGTTGCCCTGGCATGCCGACCAAGTCATCGCCGCGGTGCGCGGCGAAGCCGTCGCGGTGGCCAGCGTCGAGGCGCTGCTCGACACGTTGCAGCGGCTCGTGCGCCCGGGCGACAGCGTGGTGTTCATGTCCAACGGCGGCTTCGACGACGCGCCGCGCCGCTACGCGCGTATGCTCGGCGCATGAATGCCGAGTCGCTGCCGCTGTTCCCGCTGGCCTCGACCCTGTTGCCGGGCGGCTGGCTGGACCTGCGCATCTTCGAGACGCGCTACCTCGACCTGATCCGTGACTGCAGCCGCCAGGGCACCGGCTTCGGCGTGGTGCTGATCCGCGAAGGCCGCGATACCGACGCCGCCAGCAGCATCCACGAACTCGGCTGCGAGGCGCGCATCATCGACTTCTCGACCTTGCCGGACGGCCTGCTCGGCATCCGTGTCGAGGGCGAGCGCCGCTTCCGCATCCGCGACAGCCGCATCGAGGCGAACGGCCTGCGCGTCGCCGCGATCGACTGGCTGCCGGCCGGGCCGCGGATGCCGGTGCCGGCCGAATACGCCGTGCTCGCGACCCTGCTGGAACGCCTCGCCGAACACGGCGACGCGCAACTCGCGGCCGCAGACAAGTCGCGCTTCGACGACGCCGACTGGGTGAGCTGGCGCATCACCGAACGCCTGCCGCTGGCGGAGGACGAAAAGCAGCAGGCGCTGGCGCAGGATGACCCGAACCAGCGCCTGCAATGGATCCTGGAACAGCTGCCGCGGTTCCAGGCGGAGTGAGCGTTTAGAACTTCACCACGGCCGAAACGCCGACCAGGATCGGGTCGACGTTGGCGGTGCCGACGCCGGCGCCGTTCACGGCCACATCGGTGTCCATGTCGATCCAGCGCACTTCGCCGCGCAGCGCGAACTGCTCGCCGAGATCGAACTCCACACCGGCCAGCGCGGCCAGGCCCGAGGCGTCGTCGAGCGTGGTGTTGGTGCCGGCGATCGGACCGAACTCGGTTTCGTCGCCGAACGTGGTGCGGTTGAAGCCGAGGCCGAGATAGGGACGCAGGGTCTCGCCGCCGAAGGTGTACTTGCCGGCCACGGTCAGCGGCTTGTGCGTGATCTCGAGCGACTTCGCGCCGTTCAGGCTGACCTCGTGGTCGAAGCCGAAGCCGTACTGCACTTCGACGCTCCAGTGGTCGGTGAAGGCGTATTCGCCGGCCAGGGTGAAATTGGTCTCGCTGTTCACGCCCACGTCGAGCGCGCCGTCGGCGAGCGCGCCGTTGTCGGACTTCGGATTCAGGTTGAACGCGCTGACCGACGCGCGGAAACCTTCGGCGGACGCGGACAGCGGCAGCAGCAGGGCCAGCGCCAGGGCGGTGTTGCGGATTGCGGTGTTCATCGGGTTCTCCTCGGTTGTTGTGGGCCCTTGCGGGTGCCCACATTCAACACGCGAGGAACTCAAGGCCGCGCCAAGGAATCGTCTCCGACCGCTTCACGCGTGCGAAGCCGGAGTGAAATCACTCCGGCCGATAGATCTCCGCACCCTGTTCGCGGAATTCGCGCGCCTTGTCGGCCATGCCTTTCTCCAGCGCGGCCTGATCGTCGAGGCCCTGTTCGGCGGCGAAGTCGCGCACGTCCTGGGTGATCTTCATCGAGCAGAAGTTCGGACCGCACATCGAGCAGAAGTGCGCGTGCTTGGCGGCTTCCTTGGGCAGGGTTTCGTCGTGGAATTCCTTGGCCTTCTCGGGATCGAGGCCGAGGTTGAACTGGTCCTGCCAGCGGAACTCGAAGCGTGCCTTGCTGAGCGCGTTGTCGCGCGCCTGCGCGCCCGGATGGCCCTTGGCGAGGTCGGCCGCATGCGCGGCGATCTTGTAGGTGATGATGCCGTCGCGCACGTCCTGCTTGTTCGGCAGGCCCAGGTGTTCCTTGGGCGTGACGTAGCAGAGCATGGCGGTGCCGTACCAGCCGATCATCGCCGCGCCGATGGCGCTGGTGATGTGGTCGTAGCCGGGCGCGATGTCGGTGGTCAGCGGGCCGAGCGTGTAGAACGGCGCCTCGCCGCACTCGGCGAGCTGCTTGTCCATGTTCTCCTTGATCAGCTGCATCGGCACGTGGCCGGGACCTTCGATCATGGTCTGCACGTCGTGCTTCC
>CALMWD010000088.1 GCA_937873105.1 uncultured Rhodanobacteraceae bacterium | reverse complement strand
GGCATCGAACGCCTGGGCGGCTTCGGCGGCCGCGCCGACATCCTCGCCGAGCACCTGACCCAGTTCGATCGCGCCGACGCCTATCTCGACCGCCTCGAGGACCTGAACACGATCGCCGCGGCCGACGTGCAGCGCATCGCCAAGCACTGGCTCGGGCGCCACCACTACACGCTGACGGTGGCGCCGTTCGCCGAGCTCCAGGCCGCGAAGGACGAGATCGACCGCACCCAGCTGCCGGCGCTCGGCCAGCCGCCGGAGGTGCGTTTCCCCGAAGTGCAGCGCGCGACACTGGCCAACGGACTGGAACTGGTGCTGATGGAACGCCACGCCGCGCCGCTGGTGAACATGGTGCTGGCGGTGGATGCCGGCGTGTCCGCCGATGCGCCCGACGCGCGCGGCACCGGGCGCTTCGCGATGGACCTGCTGCTGAAGGGCACGACCCGGCGCGACGCGTTCGCGCTGGCGGATGCGCGCGACGCGCTCGGCGCCGTGATCACCGCGACCCACGGCCTCGACCAGTCGCTGCTGCAGTTGAATGCCTTGAAGCCGAACCTGGCCGCGTCGATCGACCTGTTCGCCGAGATCGCGCGCGAACCCGCGTTCCCGGCCGACATGATCGAGGTGCAGCGCAAGCAGCAACTCGCCGCCATCGCGCAGCAGCGCGCGAACCCGATGGGCATGGCCCAGCGCGCCGCCGCGCCGCTGCTGTTCGGCGCCAACCATCCGTACGCGCAGGCGGCGGGCAGCCTCGGCGAGGCCGCGGTCGTGCAGGCCGTGTCGCGCGATGCGCTGGCGCAGTGGCATCGGCGCTGGTTCGTGCCCGGCAATGCCAGCCTGGTGGTCGCCGGCGACGTGACGATGGCGGAACTGAAGGCCCAAGCCGAGCGCGCCTTCGGCAGCTGGTCCGGTCCGACGCCGCCGGCCAAGGCGGTCGCCGCCGCGCAGTCGCAGGGCACCGGCAAGGTCTATCTGATCGACAAGCCCGGCGCGCCGCAGTCGCTGATCTTCGCCGGCCATGTCGCCGCGAACGGCGCGCGCCCCGACGATCTCGCGCTGGAGACGGTGATGCGCAACTTCGGCGGCATGGCCACCTCGCGCCTGAACCGCAACCTGCGCCTCGACAAGCACTGGTCCTACGGCACCCTGGGCACGATCAACGCCGCGCGCGGCCCGCGCCTGTTCAACGTCATCGCGCCGGTGCAGACCGACAAGACCAAGGAAGCCATGGTCGAAGTGAAGCGCGAAATCGACGGCGTCGCCGGCGCGCGCCCGCTGGCGGGCGAGGAACTCGAGAGCATCCTGCGCAGCCAGGTGTCGCGCCTGCCCGGCCGCTTCGAGACCCTGGACAGCCTGCTCGCCGCCGGCCTCGACCTGGTGAACATGGGCCGCGATCCGGGCTACTACACCGAGTACGCGACGCGCCTGCGCCGGCTCGACGGCCCGGCCCTGAACGCGGCCGCGACCGCGGTCGTGCAACCGGCCCAGCTCACCTGGATCGTGGTCGGCGACCTCCGGCAGATCGAAGCCGGCGTGCGCGAGCTCGGTTACGGCGAGGTCGTGAAGATCGACGCGCGCTGATCGGCGCGAGAGGCGCGGTCGGCGATGGCCGGCCGCGCTTCTTGAGTTCTCATGTTTACACATGTAATCTTCGATTACCGATTACATATGTAACCGAAACCCATGCAGATCAGCAAAGCCGAAAGCGTCGTGATGGAGCAGTTGTGGCGCGCGCACCCGCAAAGCGCCGAGCAGATCGTCGCCCACCTCGCCGATGCCCGCGAATGGCAGGAGGCGACGGTGAAGACCCTGCTCAACCGCCTGCTGAAGAAGGGCGCGGTCAGCGCGACCCGCGATGGGCGCCGCTACCTGTACGCACCGCGCATCGCCCGCGCCGACTATGTCGAGGCGCAGAGCGACGACCTGCTCGGCCGGCTCTTCGGCGGCCGGCTGGCGCCGCTGGTGATGCATTTCTCCGAGCGCCGCAAGCTGTCGAAGCGCGACATCGCCGAACTGAAGAAACTCATCGAGAAGCTCTGACCATGGCCCCGCTGCCGACCGCGCCGATGTTGTCCCTGCTGTTCGCGAGCAGCTTCGCCATCCTGCTCGTGCTGCTGCTGATGCCGACGTTGCGTCGCCGCCTCGGCGCAGAACTCGCCCTGGCCGCGTGGCTGGCGGTGCCGCTGTCCGGCCTGCTCGCCTTCTGGCCGATGCCGGCTGCGGAGTCGTGGCGCTGGTCGGTGCCGGCCGTGTTGCCGGTCGTGGCCAGCCTCGCGCCGGGCGAGGGCGCAGCACTCGCCGCCGCGGCGACGCAGGCGTCGCTGGGCGCCTTCTGGGCCCTCGGCAGCGCCGCCTTCGCCGCGCTGCTGGTCGTCCAGCAACGCCGCTTTCGCCGCCGACTCGATCTCCGCGATCGCGGCGAACGCCATGGCGACCTGGTCGTGCTGCGCGCGCGCAGCGGCGGCGGCCCGCTGCTGCTCGGGGCATGGCGACCGACGATCGTGCTGCCCGCGGACTTCGAGCGTCGCCACCCGCCGGCCGAGCGCGCGCTCATCCTCGCGCACGAAGCCATGCACGCGCGGCGCCGCGACGGTTTGTGGAGCGCGGTCGCGGCCGGTTTGTGCTGCCTGTTCTGGTTCAACCCGCTGGTGCATGTCGCCGCGGCGCGCTTCCGCCGCGACCAGGAACTGGCCTGCGACGCCGCCGTGCTGCGCGCGCACCCGGACGCGAAGCGCGGTTACGCCGAAGCCGTCCTGCATACCCAACTGTTGCCCCGGTCGCTGCCCGTGGGTTGTCACTGGCAGTCCCACCACCCCGTGAAGGAGAGAATCCTGATGATCGCGAACGCTTCCCTGACCGCCCCGCGCCGGACGCACAAGCTCGGTCTGGCCCTGGCCATCGCCGCGCTGGTCGGTACCGCCACCCTGGCCAGCCCGACCACACGCGCCGGAACCGACGCGGCGGATGCCGCGCCGAGTTACGCGCGCCTGTCGCCGCCGGTCTATCCGAAGGCGCTGGCCGAACAGCGCGTCGAAGGCACGGTGCTGCTGCGCGTCGCGGTCGGCGCCGACGGCAAGCCGGGCGACATCGATCTCGATCCGGCCTCGCCGGCCCTGCCGGCGGCATTGAACGAGGCCGCCATCGCCGCGGTACGCACCTGGACCTTCAATCCGGCCACGAAGGACGGCCAGCCGGTGCCGTCGCAGGTGGTGGTGCCGGTGAAGTTCGCGCTCGACCCCGCGGCCGAGACCGCCACCGACGCACCGGCGGGCGCGCTCGACGCCATCCAGGTGGGGCCGGCGTCCTGATCAGTTCGGGCCTTTCAGGACCTGCCCGTCGTCGAAACGGATCTCGCGCGGATACCAGCCCAGCGGGATTTCGGCGAGCGGACGCTCCATCAGGGCGCGGTCTGCGGCATTGGCGTCCCTGGGCGTGCGGCAGCGCACGTCGCGATGGTCGAGCGGACCCAGCGGTTCGTTGCTGTCGACGACGCAGGAGGCCGCCGGCATCAGGCCGCTGCCCGCGACTTCGGCCAGGCCGCGCAGGCTCGTGATGGTGCGGTTGCCGCGGTTCCAGAAGCGATAGGTGATGACGGTGATCCTCTCGCCGCCGGCCGGGCCGGCGGCGGATTTCGCGTAGCCGCCCCCCGAACTGCCGTAGACCTGTTCGCTGCTCAGCCGCTCGCGGTGGACGATGCGCGCCGAAACGATGTCGCGCAACGGCTTGAACTGGGCGTCGCGTTCGGCGCGAAAGGCCGCGATGCGGGCCTGCTCGACCTTCATCTTCTCGCGGTGCTTCTTCTCCAGCGCGATCGCCTCGGCGAAGGTCCGCGCGGTCAGCGGGTCGTCGGGGTCGGCGAACTGCGCCGGCAAAACGTCGCCTTTGCTGCGCTTCAGATAGTCGACCACCAGCTCGCGGTCCTCGGGCGGCAGCTTGGCCAGCTGCGGCTCGATCGGACTCAGATCCTCGACCTCCAGCGGCAAGGCCGTGCGGTAAGGATCGGTGCCGACCCGGTACAGGCCGACGACGGCCGCGAGGAAGAGGATGAGCAGAATCGTGCTGCGCATGGGTCACCTGGGATTCGGACGGGCGGGGCCGCACTCTGGAATAATCGCGGCAGAACCGGAGTTTGCCCGCATGTCCGTCGCCGAATCCATCGTGCCTTCGTCCAGCCTGCAGGAATGGTTCGCGCCGTTCCGCCGCAACATCGTCGGCATCGACCAGGACTTCGAGTCGCCCTACGGGCGCCAGCGCATCGTCTACGCCGACTGGACCGCCAGCGGACGCATGTACGGCCCGCTGGAGGACACGCTGCGCCGCGAGATCCTGCCCTTCGTCGGCAATACCCACACCGAGACCAGCGAGACCGGCGCGACGATGACGCAGGCGTACCACCACGCCTTGAAACGCATCAAGCAACACGTCAATGCCGGGCCGAACCATGCGCTGATCTGCTACGGCACCGGCATGACCGCGGTCGTCAACAAGTTCCAGCGCATCCTCGGCCTGCGCGTGCACGAACGCTTCCGCGACCTGGCGCTGGCGCCCGCGCACGAGCGCCCGATCGTGTTCGTCTCGCACATGGAGCACCACTCGAACCAGACCTCGTGGCTGGAAACCCTGTGCGACGTGCGCGTCATCGACGCCGACGCCGACGGCCTGGTCGACCTGGGCGCGCTCGACCGCCTGCTCGAGGAATACCGCGAGCGCCCGCTCAAGATCGCCAGCGTCACTTCCTGCTCCAACGTCACCGGGCTGTTCACGCCCTACCACGACATCGCCGAACGCATGCACCGCGCCGGCGGCCTGTGTTTCGTCGATTTCGCCTGCAGCGCGCCCTACATCGACATCGACATGCGCCCGGCCGGGCGGCCCGACGCGCACCTCGACGCGATCTTCTTCTCGCCGCACAAGTTCCTCGGCGGCCCGGGCACGCCGGGCGTGCTGGTTTTCGACCAGAAGCTCTACCAGAACCGCATTCCCGACAATCCCGGCGGCGGCACGGTCGACTGGACCAATCCCTGGGGCGAGCACAAGTACGTCGACGACATCGAGGCGCGCGAGGACGGCGGCACGCCCGGCTTCCTGCAGGCCATCCGCGCCGCGCTCTGCATCGAGCTCAAGGAAGCCATGGGCACGCGCCACATCCTCGCGCGCGAGGAAGAGCTGCTCGCCATCCTCTGGCCCGGCCTGCGCGCGATTCCGGGCCTGCACCTGCTCGCCGACAACCAGCCGCACCGGCTCGGCGTGTTGTCGTTCTACATCGACGGCCTGCACTACAACCTGGCGGTGCGCCTGCTCAACGACCGCTTCGGCGTCCAGTCGCGCGGCGGCTGTTCCTGCGCCGGCACCTACGGGCATTACCTGCTCAGCGTCAGCCACGAGCATTCGCATTCGATCACCTGCAAGATCAACGAAGGCAACCTCAGCGACAAGCCGGGCTGGGTGCGCGTCTCGATCCACCCGACCCTGACCGACGCCGAGGCGCGCCTGATCGTGCATGCGGTCGCCGAAGTGGCGAAGCACCATCGCGACTGGGGTCGCGACTACACCTACTGCTCGCGCAGCAACGAGTTCTGCCACGTGCGCGACGGCGATGCCAAGGCGCAGCGCGTGCTCGGCTGGTTCGCGCACCTGCGGAATCGGCCGGCGGGCTGATCCGCACCCGATGACGGCGCCGACCTCCCCGCTCGCCGACACGATCCGCCCGCTCGTCGCCGCGCATCCGGGCGTGTCCGGCCTGGTCGCGCTGGTCGAGGGCGGCGACGCGTTCGCGGCGCGCATCCAGCTCGCCGACGCCGCCGAGCGCACGATCGACGCGCAGTACTACATCTGGAACCACGACAATGCCGGCACCCTGCTGCTGCAAGCCCTGCTGCGTGCCGCCGACCGCGGCGTGAAGGTGCGCCTGCTGCTCGACGACAACAACACCGGCGGCCTCGACGACCTGCTCGCGGCGCTGGACGCGCACCGCTGCATCGAGGTGCGCGTGTTCAATCCGTTCCCGCTGCGGCGCCTGCGCTGGCTCGGCCTGCTCGCCGACTTCGCGCGCCTGAACCGGCGCATGCACAACAAGTCCTTCACCGTGGACGGCGTCGCGACCATCGTCGGCGGCCGCAACATCGGCGACGAATACTTCGGCACCGGCGAAGGCGTTCAGTTCGTCGATCTCGACGTGTTCGCGATCGGCCCGGTCGTGGACGATGTCGGCGCCGACTTCGAACGCTACTGGCAGTCGGTGTCGGCGCGACCGCTGGCGCGGGTGCTGGGCACGCGCCGCGCCGACGAGGGCGCGATCGCGCACCTGCGTTCGACGCGACCGCGCTGGCCCGAACCCGAAGACAGTCTGCGCCCGCGCTGCGTCGCCGACTTGCTCTGCGGCTGCGCCGAGTTCGAGTGGGCGCAGGCCCAGCTGATCAGCGACGACCCGGCCAAGGTGCTCGGGCGCGCCCACCAGCGCGGCCTCGCCTGGCCGCGGCTGCGCGAGATCCTCGGTTCGCCGCGGCGCAGTCTGCACGTGGTCTCGCCCTACTTCGTGCCGACTCGGGTCGGGGTCGAGTTCTTTGCGGCCCTGGTGCGCCTGGGCGTGCAGGTCTCGGTGCTGACGAACTCGCTCGAAGCCACCGACGTCGCCCCCGTGCACGCCGGTTATGCGAAGCGGCGGGCGCCGTTGCTGCGCGCCGGCGTGCGCCTGTTCGAGATGCGCCGCCTGGTCGCGTTGCCGCGCACGCGCCGCCGTCGCCGCATCGAACGCTCCTCGGCGAGCCTGCATGCCAAGACCTTCGCCATCGACGGCGAACGCGTCTTCATCGGTTCGTTCAACTTCGACCCGCGCTCGGCGCGCCTGAACACCGAGATGGGCCTCATGATCGAGAGCCCGACGATGGCGCGACGCGTGGCCGAGGACTTCGACGGGCATCTCGCCGGACACGCCTACGTCGTGCGCGCCGACGGCAGCGGCCGCCTGCGCTGGGACGCCCGCGACGGCCACACCGAGACCAGCCACCGCAACGAGCCCGGCGCCGGCTTCTGGCGCCGCGCCTTCGTGCGCCTGCTGTCCTGGCTGCCGATCGAGCACCTGCTTTGACCAGGCCGCCGCGCGGCCGGGGCCCAGCCCTCAGCGAGCGGGTGCGGGCGCAGGGGCCGGCGGCTGGCGGTCGAAGGTCTCGAGCCGCGGATCCAGGCAGGCCCAGGCCGGGGCGCTGTGCGTCCAGATGTTCGCGCCCGGACGCACCGAAGATGGATCGTCGAGCGTGCCCACCCGCACGACGACGAACTGCGGGCGCCCCGAGGAATGCGAGAACAGGTGCGTGCCGCAACGCGGACAGAAGCGCCGGCGCATGGCATTGCCGCTGTCCGCCTGACTCACGAATTCGCCGAGCGTGCCATCGACCTCGAGCGCATCGACCGGCACGATCATGTTGACGGTGCCGTTGGCGGCCAGACGCTGACAATCGCGGCACCAGCAGACGCGTACCGCCACCGGGTCGGAGGCCAGGGTGTAACGCACCGCGCCGCACAGGCAGGCTCCGCGTCGTGTCGTCATCGCGCGCGCTCCGGAGGGGAAGTCGCCCCGAGTCTGACACGGACGCCTTCGCTTGACCCCGATCAGGGCGGCGCTCCGCGGCCGGCGCGACGATGGCGCGGTCGCACTGTCGCGACCCGATCCCGAACCGCCATGGAATACCGCATCGATCTGCCGCACACCCCGGATCTCACCCGCATCGCGCAACTGCTGCGCGACGAAGACCCGTCCGCCGTCTTCGACGCCATGCCCGGCGCAGCCGCCCTGCGCCTGTCGACGGTGCTGGGCGCACTCGACGTGCACGACGTCTTCGAACGCGCCGGCCAGCCGCTGCAGTCCTCGCAGCTGCGCGCCCTGCCCTCGGTCTGTTGCGGCGGCTGCGGCGGCTGACCGCCACGCTCCGCCGGTCCTGCTCAGGCGTCCGCTCGTCTCAGCACGCCGCTCAGCGCGGTGCCGGGCGCGACCGTGTTGAAGACGGTGCCGTACTTCCTGACGTTCTCGTGCAGCAGTTCAAGTCGGCGATCGCTTTCGTTCGTGCCCACCAGGATCTCGTAGGAGATCGATTCCATCCGGGGCGGTGCGTCCTGGCGCACGCCCTGCAGCCGCACCTCGACCGAGTCGAGGTCGAACTTCAAGATCGGCGTGACGCGCTCGATGCCCTTGATCATGCACGCGGCCAACGCGGCCAGAAGCAACTCGGCGGGGTTGAATGCATCTCGCCGTCCGCCGAGATCGGTATCGAGGTCGATCTTCGCGTCCTTGCACGAGGCGGACGAACCATGCGCATCGCAACGCCGCGCGCGGACCGAGAACGTCATCTTCTGGACTGCGTCGCTCATCGCCTTTGTCCCGGTACAGCCAACATGGTGGGCCCAGCAGGACTCGAACCTGCAACCAAGGGATTATGAGTCCCCTGCTCTGACCATTGAGCTATAGGCCCGCGTGGGGTGGGCGAAGATAGCGACGCGCTGCCGCGGCTGCCAGTGTTAGCGCAAGTCGCACGCCGCGGCCGCGAAGGCGCGGGTCGTCGCCGTGAAGGCCTGCGCCTCGCGCCAGTCCGGCGCCTGCGCTGCGCGCACGAGCGCGTTGCTGCGCGCGTCGAAGCAGAACAGTGCGTCGAGGCGCGGGGCGATGTCGCGCTGCTTGATCAGGGCGACGTCGCCGCCGGCGATGCGGCCGGGCCAGGTGGGAAGGTCGACCGGCAACACCGGAACCAGCTTCGGCAGCAGGTTCGTACGCTGCTGCGGCGGCATCGCGACGCCACCCTGGGCGTTGCGCACGAAGGGCACCGAAGCCATGTGGTCGGGCACGATGGCGAGCGCGAACTCGTCCTCGCCGAGCCCGTCGGCCGCTTCGGCCAGCGCCGTCATCAAGGCGGTCATCGCGGTACCGGCGCGCGCCCAATGCGCGAGCACATGCGTCTGCGCGAACGCGTAGACGGCGACCAGCAGCACCGCGGCGACGGCCTGTCCGCGCCCACGCAGCAGCGCGACCGCGGGCGCCAGCGCCAAGGCCAGCCAGGCCGCGGTCGCGTAGTAGAAGCGCCCGCCTTCGCCATGCGGATAGACCGCACCGAGGTGCGGCAGCAGCGAGGCCAGAGACAGGACCGTCCAGGCCATCGGCAGCAGCCAGGCGGCGGCGAAGCTGCGCGCCCGCCACGCGGCGAACGCCGCGGCGAGCGCCGCGATCAGTGTCGCCATCACGGCCAACACGCCCGCAAAGGCGGCGTCCGCAAAGGCGAACCGGGGAATCGAACCGAGCGCGACGATGCGCCGCCCGAGCTCGGCCGCGTCCATGCCGGCGGTCGGATCGGCGTCCGGATAGACCTGCAGGGCGCTGCCGAACAGCGCCAGGCGCAGCCCGAGATAGGCGAAGAACACGACGGTCGCAGGCAGGCATTCGCGCGTCGTGCGCCAGGCGCGCGCAACCAGCATTTCGCCGTCGGGGCCGCGCAGCAGGCTGGCGAGCACGAGCAGGCCCGGCGTCGGCATCGCCGCTTCCTTGGCGCTCAGGCCGAGCACGAAACCGAACAGGCTGAGCACGCGCCAGCGGTCGAAGCCGTCGGCGCGCAGGTGCGCGTACACGGCGATCAGCATGCCGGTGACCGCGAGCGCGTCGTAGCGGCCGGAAAACCAGATGCTCACTTCCGGCGCCAGCGGAAAGAACAGAAACAGCGCGGCGGCCGTCGTCGCGCGCAGCGCATCGCCGCCGAGCGCGCGCGCCACCGCGGCGACCAGCAGGGCATTGGCGACGTGGATGGCGTATCCGGTGAGATGCCAGGGCAGGGGCGACCAGCCGAACAGGCGCTGGTCGAGTCCGTAGGTGACCAGCGCCAGCGGCCGATAGTAGTGGCTGGGCACGTCGAGCCCGGCGCCGAACTTCGCGAAGATCGACGGCCAGAATGCGCCGGCGGCGTCCCAGCGCAGCAGCCAGTGCATGATCGCGAGATCGTCGCTCAGGAACTGTCCGTTCAGCGCCGGCCAGGCCAGCACCAGCGCGACCGCGACGAAGCTCCACCACAGGCCGCGCGCGACCGTCACAGCGCGCTCCAGAACACGGCGAGCAGGGCGAGTCCGCTGCAATGGCTGGCCGGATCGCGCAGCGCGAACAGGATCGGGTCGGCACGCAGCCGGCCGCGTCCGGCCAGGGTCCACAGGCGCGCCAGCCAGTACAGCAGCACCGGCGCGACCAGCCACAACCACTGCGGCCGCGCGTACAGGACGCGCACGTCGTCGCTCTGCACGTACAGCGCGAACACCAGCACCGCGGTCAGCGCCGCCGCGACGCCGACCGCGAGCACGACTGGCGCATCGTCGGCGCGGTAGGCGCGACCGTCCAGGTCACGGCCCTCGGCCATCGCCAGCTCGCCGTAGCGCTTCAGCGTCGCCAGGCTGACGAAGACGAACAGCGCGAAGCCGAGCAGCCAGGGACTCAACGGCACCACGATCGCGAATGCGCCGGCCACCACGCGCAACACGTACAAGGTCGCGAGCGCCAGCACGTCCAGCCACAACACGCGCTTGAGCACCGCGGTATAGGCCAGCGACAGACCGACGTAAACCGCGAGCGTCGCCGCCGCGCCTTCGGGCAGGCGCATCGCCAGCAGCCCGGCCAGTGCCAGCAGCACGGGTGCGACCAGCCAGGCCAGGCGCGGCGACAAGGCCCCGCTCGCGAACGGCCGCTTCGACTTGTCCGGATGGGCGCGGTCGGCCGCCAGGTCGGCGGCGTCGTTGACCACGTAGATCGCCGATGCCGCCAGGCAGAACGCGGCGAACAAGGTCGTCGCTGCGCGCCAGCTCGACGCGTCGGCGTAGCGATGCGCCGTCAGCACGGCCACGAAGACCAGCAGGTTCTTGGCCCACTGGTGCGGACGCAGCAGGCGGATCAGGGCAATCGCGGTCGAACTCATGGGGCGATTATGACGGGGCGACACGCGGCTGCGCCGCTTTCGGGCCCGAATGATAGCCATTGCCTATCGCAAACATCGGAACAATCCATTTTCGCATCGTCATGGCCGAGGACTACGATGGGCCGGTCCGTTCTGGACACAGCGGAGGAGGAGAACGCCATGAACTCGAACGACCTCGCGAAATGCCCGTTCCATGCCGGCGCCCGCGCCACCCGGGGCGCGCAGTCGAATGCCGACTGGTGGCCGAACCAGTTGAACCTCGGCATCCTGCACCAGCATCCGCCGGCTGCGAATCCGATGGACCCCGGCTTCGACTACGCCGCAGCCTTCAAGAAGCTCGACTACGCCGCGCTGAAGAAGGACCTGGCCGCGCTGATGACCGATTCGCAGGACTGGTGGCCGGCCGACTGGGGCCATTACGGCGGCCTCTTCATCCGCATGGCCTGGCACAGCGCCGGCACCTATCGCACCGCCGACGGCCGCGGCGGCGCCGGCACCGGCAACCAGCGCTTCGC